>JBFGVE010000031.1:0-25596 GCA_041565275.1 Bacteroidia bacterium | reverse complement strand
GGGAAGGTGGATCAGTACGAGAAGGTCCCGGTCAAAAAAGCATTCCAGGATCCGGAGGCTTTGGTCGTCGACTGGCAGCGGGCTGAAGTCGAGAAGAGGCTGGACGAGCACAAAGGAGACGTCGCTAAAGCGGTCCGGTCGCTGAAAAAGGATCCGCTCGCAGACCTCAAGGGTGAAGAGCTTAAGGAGGTCACGGTATTCAAAACATACACGACCCAGGTAGTCAGCCTGTCCGGGCTGAGCGCTGCTCAAGTAAAAAATGAGCAGGCAGTGGACAGGAAAATAGGGCGTGACCTCAAGGCCCATAGAGCAAAATACCCTGACCACAAATCGGCATTTTCCAGTGAAGGGATCTCGGAATTCAACAAGGGTAGAAAAAACATAGTGAATAAAGTAAAATTGAGAGTTAGCCATAATCCGATCGCACTCAAGGAAGGGGAAAAGAACCCCCGCTATGTCAAACCCGGTAATAATTATGGAGTCATCATCCGGGAGAGCCAGGACGGAAAGCGCGAAACTGAGATCATATCATTTTACGAAGCGGTCCAGTTGGCCATGGCTGAGGAACCTATTTTTACTCCCCGGCCAGACAAAAAGGGATTTCTCTTACAGAACGGGCAGGCTGTCTACGTGATGCACCCGGAAGAAGACCCTATGACCATAGACTGGAAAGACATCGAGAAAATTACCCGGCGGATGTATATCTGCCGGAAAATGTCAGGTAGGCAGGTTTATTTTTTACCTCATACGATCTCGAAGGTACTGGCCAGCAAAGACGGGGTTAATACCAATGAATATGGAAGTACCCCATTGACCGAATTCCACGACTATGACAAGCCCCGCACCAAGATCATTGACCACTGCATCCGGATCCATGTGGATAGGCTCGGCAATATTTCTCCTGTTTATCCAAAATAATGATCAAGCGAACCATCTCCGTCGGTAAGCCTGCCCGCATCAGCCTGCGGGATAACCAGGTCTTGTTTTGGTTTATAGAAGACGAAAGAGAAGTAAAGGTCCCGGTCGAAGACATTGGTTTCTTTGTCCTGGACCATCCCCGAATTACCATTTCCCACGGAGCTATAAATGCTTTGATCTCAAACAATGCTGCGATCCTCTGGTGTGACGAAAAGCACTTGCCGAACGGCCTTGTCCTGCCCATGGCTCAGAATAGTGTCTATGCTGAGAAAGTCACGGCCCAGCTGGCAGCTACCGTCCCTCTCAAAAAACAACTGTGGAAACAAACTGTCGTTGCCAAGATCAACAACCAGGCCGCTGTCCTGAAGCTTTTGGGGAAGCCCTACAAAGTACTGCTTGGCCTGAAGGAAAATGTACGCAGCGGCGACCCCGATAATATCGAGGCTTGGGCTGCCCGCAGGTATTGGAAGGAACTGTTCGCAGAGATCGGCAACTTCACCCGCGGCAGGTACGAAGATTCTCCCAATAACTTATTAAACTACGGGTATGCCATCCTGAGAGGGGTCGTTGCCAGGGCCCTTGCCTCAACCGGTTGTATTCCCGCCGTAGGTATATTTCACCACAACAAATACAATGCCTTTTGCCTGGCGGACGATATGATGGAAAGCTACAGACCCTACGTCGACCTCCTGGTCCTGGATATTGTCAAAGAAAATGGGGAATTGCCGGAGGAATTGGACAAAGAACACAAAGCTGCCCTGTTACAGATCCCTGCCATGGACGTTGTCATAGACGGTAATAGCAGCCCCCTGATGAATGCTGTCCAGAGAACCACGGCCAGCTTGATGAAATGCTATGAGGGGGAGAGCCGCAAATTGCTTCTCCCTACCTTATGAGCAAGCCACTGTACAACCGAATTAACCAATACAGGATTTTGTGGGTATTTGTATTCTTTGATTTGCCGACCGATACCAACAGGGACCGGAAAAACTATGCCCGCTTTCGGAAGCAACTCCTTAAAGATGGCTTTGCTATGCTTCAGTACTCCATATACGTCCGTCACTGCAACAGCCGGGAGAATGCACAGGTACATATCCAAAGGGCGAGATCAATTTTACCTCCCAAAGGGAATGTAATCATCTTTACCGTCACGGACCGGCAATTCGGGGACATGGAGTTCTTCCAGGGGACCGCACCGGCCCGGCGGCCGGATACACCCCAGCAATTGGAACTGTTTGAATAGACTGGCTTCCCTCCTCTCAGGAAGTCCTCTTTCTATTGAAGAAGTACCTTTTCAATCATTTTCGAATTTGGCAGAACCCATTTGGAACTGGTGTTTCCACCTGCACGGGCTAGTGCACTGTCAACTTCTCGACCTTCCTGGCTCCGCCTGCATTAACTTGCAGCAGGTACTGTCCGGCAGGTAGACCCTCAAGTGCCAGGGTGACGCCTGACCGTGCTTCGACTTCATCGAAGCGGCGCTCCAGTACGAGCTGGCCAACCAGAGTCATGATCCGCACGGTGCCTCCTCCGGTAAGGTTTCCGTCCAAGCGAAGTTCTGTGTAATCCCCCGCCGGATTGGGAACTAACTTAACCAGTAATTGATCATCCGGGGTGATGACTGCGGATACAGTATTGGAGTAGGATGAAACACCATTCAGGTCGACCTGAAGAAGGCGGTATTCATAAGTGATCCCCACTCGGGCATCCTTGTCGAGGAAGCCGTACGAGACTTGCTGAGTGGCTTTCCCCTTGGAAGCTACAAAACCGATCTTGGTGAAAGATCCTTCGTGGGATGCGCGGCGCTGAACTTCAAAACCGGAGTTCTCCTCTTCCATGCTGACTTCCCAATTGACAGCAATGTTGCGGGAGCCAGCGGTTGCGGACAGGTGTACCCATTCCACGGGAAGGAAAGTGCAATAGGGAGGTATGTCAAAAGCTTCATTGCCATCAGACCGGCTAGCGGAGCTGCCTTGGCTGGCAGAAAAACCCATACCGCGCTTGGCAAAGGCTTCCCATATGAGACATGTATGGATACCGCCGAAGTTGACAGAATCAGCCTGGATGATGGCGTCGCGGCCATCTTCCATACCGGGGTTGCAATTGAGAAAAGCCATACCGTCCATGACGAGGCGCATGGCAATGTTGTTGCCGCCAGTACCTGTTTCCAGGTCCGGGTCAAAACCATATTGGTCTATCAAGGCCCACGTCATTTCCCAGATCATATTGCACCAGAGAAAGCCGACTCCGTGGGGCCGGCTGATGACTCCTGTATTGCTGATGTCCCCATAAGTGAAGGAATTGATACCCATATTGGTGGAGTATGGAGCAGGACGTATACCATTACCGGAAACAGGCTGAGAAATGGCGAAAGTGCCTATTCCCCGGCTGTCACCACCATCGTCACCCGGTTCAATGGTCATGATGAGTCCGAACCAATCGCTCCACCCTTCACCCATCTGCTCTTCATTGCCGAGGCAACTGGTATTGTTTCCCCCGCCAACCAAGCGGTTGGATATCCCGTGTCCATATTCATGGGCGATGATGCCATTGTCCAGGTCTCCGTCTCTGTCTACTGCGCCACCGGAACCGGAAAGGCTGACGCTGACGCCAGAAGCAAGTTCCGCCCGGATGGCTGCACAGTCGGCCTGGCTGATCATCACGGAGGGAATGGTGATAGCACCACTGTTCCCTCCCATTGTAATCGGCCCGCCAGGGATATTGTTGCAGACGACACAAGCGACTGCACCAACATTCTGAGCGTTGAGTACTTTGGAGACAAATGTGCAATTTCCCCGGTCGATCAGTGCAACATTGCCATTGATAGCAGCCCCATTGATAAGGGCGTTGCATCCTTCAGTGGGAGCGCCGGACCCATCGTCGACGAGAACCAAGTTAGCGGTAATGGGGGTGGTCGGCAACGCAGGGCCAAAAGCAGCTTCTACAGCAAAGTAGGAGCCGGCAATGCTCCCGGGGCTAAGGACATCAAAGTTAGTGACAGCCTGACCGGTCCACAGGAACATCTGCATCCGCGGATTTTGTCCGTCGGGAGGAGTACCAAAATTGGCGTTGTTTATCCCACTCCCGTCCTGACAATCGGCATTTACATAATCAGACCCAGATCCCCCATTTCCATAGTTATTCTCTTGGAAATTGCCTGCTGGTTCGTCAAATCCGTAAAGGTAAAAGACATCGTGGATGCGGTTGTTCCAGAAGAACAGGTTGGTCATTGCCGCATCAATGTAAGTACTTGGCTGCTGGTTTAAGTTGATTGGAAAGTTAAAATCAAGGGTAACGCCTCCATCGGCCATTGGGCCGATACCATTGTTGCCGTCTTGATCGTCTTGGGCCCGGACATTGTTGCCACGGGTAGTGGTGTATTCAGCACCAGGCACTCCGTCGTCGTCGTGCCAACCAAAAGGAGAGGCAGTCAGGTTCCAGGGGGTGGAAACAACGGTTCTGTTACCGTGGCTGGGGCTTTCTACAGGATCCGCATATACATTGTAGGAATTTGGAGGCGGAGCCGCGGCGAGCAACGGGGATGGTGCCAAGTCGTAGAGTTGCAAAGCCGGGGAGGTTATCTCTCCTGAGAAATATTCGGCTGCATGGTCTTTATCTCTCTCATGAGGGCCAAAATTACAAGAAGTCATCCAGTCATATTCACTGAGGACTTGACCGGTCAAGGCATCGACCCGCAAGCTCCACCAATGGGAGCCATCCAGTGTCAGGATGCTTAGGTCCCAACAGAGACGTAATTCCTGTCCATCTGTTTCGACGTACATGAGGCGAACAGGAATATCTTCCTGGGAAATATCTCCATTACTCAGGATGCCTTCTCTATCATCTCCTTCAGGCTGCCGAATAAACCTCAAGTCTCCAGGTGTCCCCAGGTTGTACGCAGAGGCGGCAGCCGCTACGGCATCGGAGGGGCTGAGGGAGGGAATGGTGGTATTGATCCTATTGGAGATGCCGGGAAGGCAGGCGACTCCCATACTGAGCACCCGTCCCTGGTCATTGATATTGACATTGACATTGACATTGGCTTGAAAGATTCCAATACCGCGGTATGCCTGGCGGAGGTAGACATGGGAAACACCATTGAGCCGGGAGGTATAATTGTCGGTTACGATCATGTCTGCTACGTCTTGTGGATTCAATTCGTAACTGGTAGCCTTGTTCTTCAGGTGATTGAGGGCTATTTGCACAGGTGACTGAGCATTTAGAATACTTACTGCGCACAAAAAAGAGAAGGTAATAAGCCAGTTAAAGACTTTAAGAGATGATTGATTGACCCGTTCCATGTTCCTACTTTTTCCTTGAATTACAATGATGTGTTTACAGCATCGTAACAATATACCTAGAATTTATTGAACCTCAACCGCTGTTGTATTGTTTGACTTTCTGATAGCTAATATCATCTCATTTGACTAACAGAGCTGGTTTTCATTGACTAACAAAGCTGATCCTAAAAGGATTTTTCTTTAAAGATTGCCGAGGCCAGCAACATCAATCCGACTGTGACTACGGCGCCGACCATTAGAGACCAGAACATGGAATTATCCAGTCCAACCATGGTAGGAAGAGCAGGAAGTAAGGGCAGGTTTCCACCGACAAACAGGATCAGCAGGACCCCGACCAAAATTGAATCGGTCAATACACCTATCAGGATGCCGGTAGCGGCAAAGGAACCTACGATCCCCATACTCATCACAAAGGACTCAAGCGTCTTTTCGACAATGAATCCGGAAGGTGGATTACCGGATATCGAATCGACCAGGACTCCCGTAAAGAGGGAGATGATACAAGCCAGCATTACACAAAGAAAGACAGAAAGGAATTTGGACCAGAGAAGGTTACTGCGTCTTATCGGTCGAATGACAAAGATCTCGAAGACCTTGGAATTTTTCTCATTGATAATGTTGACGGTGAGCATGATGGCGGTGATCTGTGCACCCAAATTGGATATGATGTAGCCAATGAAAATGGTCATGGGTACCTCCTGGCCAGGAATTACCTCTGTCATTTGACCATCTACCAGGAAATAGACAAGGATACCGATCAACGGAAGGAGTACCCAGAGGGCAATCATAACCCCGGATTTGTAGAACCCGTTCAGTTCGTCGCGGAAAAGTAGGGTGAAGTTCTTCATCTTTGGCCCAGAAATCTCATGTATAACAAGTCCAAGCTTGGAGGAATATTTCCAGCTTTACGGATCTTACCGCCATTGACCAGGGTCTGAGTGATGACTTGGTGGATGAGTTCGTCGGTGTTGTCATCGGGAAAGAAGACAATTTTGTACTGTGACTCGGTGATCTTCTTCAAGGGCCTGGTTCCGGCAATTTCACTCAGGAATACAGTAGAACCGGGAACCTGGGAGAATTCAACGACCAGTTCATTGGGTATCCCTATATGGCGCTTGAGGTCCTCGAGAGAGCCTTTCACCCGTAGGTGGCCTTCACTGATCAGTCCCATGCGATCGGCAACATCCTGGACATCGCTAAGGATATGGGAAGAAAATATCACAGTAGTACCCTGGTTGCGGATGTCTCGGATAACATCTTTGAGGAGGAGGCGACTTGCAGGATCCAGGCCGGAAAGTGGTTCGTCCAACACCAGCAATTTCGGTTTGTGAAGGAGAGCCTGGATAAATCCGACCTTTTGCATCATTCCACCGGATAATTTGCGGACTTTGTACTTGCCCCAGCCCCCCAAACCGAACCGTTCCAGCCATTCCGGGATCACTTTGTCGAGCTCTGAATTTTCCATTCCAGACAACAAGCCAAAGGTTCGCAAGGCATTGTCAACGGTTCGCCAACGCTGGAAAGATACCCCCTGGGGCAAATACCCGATCAAGGGATGAACCTTCCCTCTGTCCCGGGGCAAGCTAAATCCACCAACTCTGAGTTTTCCCTCAAACTTGTTGATCAAGCCCACCAGGACCTTCATCGTGGTGGTCTTACCAGCACCATTGGGACCGATGTAGCCAAATATTTCTCCTTCCTTCAGTTCAAGGTTCAGATTGAGCAACCCTCTGTTCCCAAAATAAGTCTTGGAAACATTTTCAAAGGAGACGAGGGGGTTATTGTTCATGGTCGGATACCTCTTGACACCTCATTTTACCCAAACATAACCCTATTGTGGATTAAATGCCAACAATTAGATATCAAAGAGGGATTAAGGGCTATTGGTAAGCCTCCAATGCCTTCAAATCCTTTCGGAAGCTCCCATTCAAAATAGGGAACCTGCACCATGTCTTAGGGTCGAGGTTGGTATCGTCCAGGTGGAAACCTGGAGCATAGCGTTCTCGTTTCCACTGGTTCCTGCTCCACAGGGTGAAAAACTTCCTGATATAGCCTTTGAGAACATCATCCGGCCGTACACCCCTGAGGGTTTTAAAGACCTCCACAGGACTCTTGTAATCACGGATCGCAGCCTGTTCGATCATGTCGAGGATGGGATAGGGCATCAAATCTCCTTCATCGGTCTGTTCTTCTTCCGCCGGCCTCAGTTCTGCGCTCGGCTGCAGGTTATTGACGAATCTTAACCCTTCTATACCCAACTCCTTCTCTGCCCACCGTAACCAGTGCAGTAAAAACGACTTGCCGATGCCAGCCAAAGGGGCAATTCCGCCCGAGGTATCTCCGTCCATGGTTGCATAGCCGACTGCGGCTTCGCTACGGTTGCTGGTGGTAACCAGCAAAGCCCGGCGAATATTGGCAATCATCCAGATTCCGGGAGACCTCAGCCTCGCCTGAATATTCTGTAGGGTCACATCATCCTGCTCCCAGGTGAGGTCACGCTCCAGGCTTTTTTCCACCATCGAGGTATACTGGTCGTAGAGGGGCTGGACATCCCAGTGGTACCAAGTGGCTCCGAGGTCATGGGTGAGTTCACGCGCACTTTCAAGAGTACTATCGGAACTGTTGTCGGTACCCTGGTAGACACAAGTCAGCAATCGGGAAGTCATCGTGTCTAAATCACCCAGGTCCATATACGAGAGACGTTTCCGAAGCCCTTCGTCTCCCAGTTCTTGCCGTGCAAGGCGCAGAGACTGACTGATCAAAGCAGCACAACAGGAAGAATCAGCTCCACCACTTAAAGAAACAACAAACCCGTGGCTGAAGCTCTTGCGCATGTAATCGAAGAGGCCGAGGGCGACAGCCTGGTGGAATTCATCCTCCTTGTTTATGAATACCGGCATGTGGGTCCTGTCCTTAAAATAATCGGGATCATTTGCTTCAGGAATGCTCCAAAGTCCTCTGACTACACCCTTTGGGAATGCTGGCTCGAAATTAAAAGACTTCTTCTTTTTGCGGCGAATGGCCTGGACATCCAGCACTGCAGAACTGACCACCACATCCCGGAAAGAGAAACGCTTACCGCGGGTGAGGAGTTGGCCGCCGGAGGCAATTAAAACTTCTCCGTCGAAGATGAGCCGGCCCGACTCGTTGCCGAGGAGGTTTGAGTAGATATAGGCGCAAAAGAACCCGCGGGTGGTTTCAGTGACCAGCTTTTCCCGAACGCGGGACTTGTCAAAAGCAAAGTGGGAAGCACTGGGGTTGAGAATGATGTCTACATTGTTGAGATAATGGTCCAGGGCGGGACGCACACCATTCCAGGCGTCTTCGCAAATCTCAAAACCGATTCGGAGGCCGTCGATCTCAAAGATCAAGTCTCCGAAGGGATAGGAGACTCCGTCGAATTCGTAAGTATGGACACGGTCGTCCGGCCAGGTCTTGAACCAACGGGGTTCGTAGTGGACTCCGTCACCTGCAAGTTCTTTTTTGGCCACAAAGCCAAGGATCTCACAGTCCTGAATTAAACAAGAAGCATTGTAAAGACAATTTTCGACCACCATGGGAAGCCCTACCGAAACAATGATATTCTCACACTCCCTGGCGATGTCACGCAACCCTTGAAGGCTGTGGTCGAGCACATAGTCACTGAAGAAAGTATCTTCGCAACCGTAGCCGCAGATAGACAATTCGGGAAGGCAAAGAAGGGAAATATCCGCAGCCCGGGCCTCACGGACAGCCGCAAGTAGGTTTTGCAAATTGTTTTCCCAATCGAGTGGGGTCTGGTTCACCGCAGCTCCGGCAACCTTGATGTATTTCATGCGGATGGCGTTTCTCCAAAGATAACCGTTTTCATATTTCTTAACGGTCATCCCAAATGGTCCTATTTCAGAGGGCTCATCAAGTGGGACGGGCCAAACCTTTGGTTTTACCTGTAGTATAGCCTGATATGAGCATCAAGGACATCCAAATTACTATTTCTGTGCTTAGATCATTGAACAAGCCGTGAACCATCCAGGTTGCCAAGGCAAAAGCAATGAATGCCCCATACTTCCGCTCCAAAACACCGTATTTGATCAATCGGAACAGGACAACAAAGGTCCAAGTAAAATAGCCGATGAACATGAGAGTTGCGGGTAGGCCTCTTTCTGCCAGGCGGGTAAGGTATTCTGAGTGAGCACCCCCATTCCATCCGTACCAATAACTGATTTGCTCCACCTCTTCCATATTCTCTAGCTTGAACTTAAACCGCTTTTCATACCGACCTGGCTGTATTCCCAAGATAGGGCTGTCTGCAAATAACCGGAATGCTATTTTCCAACGAGTGATCCTTTCGCGATTGGAAAAGTTGTGCTCGGTATCTACGACGGATCTCAATTGCCGCGTCCAGCTATCATTTCGGAGCGGTTCACCGTTTTTATCCGAAGTTGCGGTCCAATAGATCAAGCTTGTCATTCCAACAACAAGAAGCCCTATGATTGCAAGGCGCTGTCTTCTATTCCGGCTCAGGTACCAGACGAAAACGATAAGCCCTCCTGCCAAACCCACCCATGCCCCCCGCGACTGAAACCAAAAAATTCCAAAGAGAAAGGATCCACTTACCACCCAACCCAGCCACCGGAGCCTATTCTGACAACTCCATCCGATCCAAAGCATAAAGGGCAATGCTATGGAGAGTGCTGCTGAGAAGTAATTCGCATTTTTGAAGAAGGGAACAGGAGCTTCCTTTCCGGGATGAGAACTAAAGAATAAGCTGTAAACCAAAATGATCCAGAGAATGCAGGAGAATACGACCATCCATTCCAGGGCCATTAATTTTTGTTGTTTGTGGTAGATCAGCCATGCAAAAACGCCTGCGGCAACCAGAAGTTCATTGAGGACAGGCCAAACCGCATCAAAGGAAAACTTTTGGGAAAAAAGTGAAACAAATCCCATCGCGAAGTACCCGATCAAGAGGCTGTGTTTGGTAACGGAAAACCTTTCACGGGATCGAACCCCTACTTTGGGCTTGATTATTTCAACTGCGATCAAGCCAGCTACCAAACCAGCAACAATGATCCACCAATAGGTACGGAAGCCTTCAAGCAACATGTCATTCAGGGGTGAGGATTTCGCGGATATTCTTCCGGATATTCAGTGCCATCCCATCGGTATCAAGGTCGTTGGTATCGTAACCAAACGGGTCTTCGATCTCTTCCCCTATCAGTTCCAGCCCAGTCAATACATAGGCAGTGAACATGACCATGGGGATGGTCCAGTAATGCAAGGAGTTAATAATGCTGAATGGGAGGGACAACAGATAAAGGATGATTACCTTTTTAACGTACATACTGTAAGAAAAGGGGATTGGGGTTTTACGGATGCGTTCGCAAGCTCCCAGGACATCGATCATTGCGGATACATCCTCGTTGAGTACCCGGTATTGGTCTCCGTTAATGAGACGATCTTTAAGCATCTTGTTCATTCGGTCTTGCATACTTCCAGCCAGTGCGTTAGGAATATGCTCTACTTTCTTCACCTTTTCCAGGTACGGCATATCCTCTAATTCTAATTCCTCCAACTCAACACCTTCCCTCAGGTGCTCTTTGAGGGCGAAATAGAAATTGGAAATGGTCTTGCTAAAGAATTGACGGGCGGCTTGGTCTTCTACGGACAACATGGAATTCAGCTTAAGGGCCAGGTTGCGGGAATGATTGGTCAATGCCCCGAACTGTTTCCGTCCCTCCCACCATCGATCATAAGCCGTATTTGTTCGGAACACCAACACCAATCCGAGTACAATTCCTACATAAGCATGAATGTTCACACCGGGAGGAACGCTGAGTTCAAAAATACCTTCGAGAAATATGTAGCACAGCCCCCCGGCAATGACTCCCACCAGCATTATGGTAGGTAAAATATTGCGCATCAGACTAGACTTGTGGAAGTTGAAGACCAACCGGGCCCAGCTCTTAGGATTATAATCAACCATAGATATTTTAATCAGCCATAGATCTAATTTCATCAAAAATAAGCAATGCCTACTTCGGACAAAATCCTGTATATGCACCTGCCCAAGCAAATGCAGCCATTTGGAATTGGGTATAACCCAGGCGAGATCACCTGATTATCCGTAAATTGCCGCATGGTGGAATTCCCCCTTCCTCTGAGGATATTTTCTCGATCTCAGTCCTTTGCAAGCCTTTCTGAAGAGGTCTGGCAATTCCAATTGGCGCACAATCCTATTGTCCGCCGCTTTTGCGGGCTCCTTGGGACAAAGACCCAGACTTTTATTCCGATCCAATTCTTTAAACAATTTAAAATGGTCACTGCAGGTCCCTGGGAAGCCCAGGCAGTTTTCCGTAGCAGTGGGACTACCGGGCAGCAGCCCAGTCAGCACTTTGTTCGTGACCTTTCCTTCTACAAGTCCTCTCACCTGAAAGCGTTCCGTCATTTTTACGACTCTGGAAAATACTCGATTTTCGCACTTCTTCCCAAATACCTGGAGCGAAGAGACTCTTCCCTGGTACATATGGTCAAAGATTGGATTTCTGAAATGGGATTGCCCGGTAGTGGCTTTTACCTTCATAACTTGTCAGACTTGTATCAGGCACTACTGGAGGCGAAGAACCACCGAAAGCGTATTCTGCTAATAGGAGTTAGTTATGCACTTCTGGATTTTGTTCATGCTTACCACATCGTACTTCCCCCGGATGCGATTGTTCTGGAAACTGGAGGCATGAAGGGCCAACGGGAAGAATTGGTGCGGGAGGAGTTACATGACATTCTACGAGAGAGTCTGGGAGTAAGCCAAGTACATTCCGAATATGGGATGACGGAATTGCTAAGTCAGGCTTATGCCTTGAGTGGATACAGGTTCCGCTGTCCTCCTTGGATGAGGGTGGTGATCACCGACCCCTATATTCCTGGCCGAGAGGCAGGGTTGGGCCGTACAGGACGTATCAACGTGATTGACCTCGCCAATATCTACTCCTGTGCTTTTATCCAGACCGAAGACCTTGGCCGGACACATCCAGATGGAAGCTTTGAAGTTTTGGGCCGAATGGACCATGCTGAGTTACGAGGTTGCAACTTGATGGTTGCGGATTGATTTACAATGCATCAAGAATAATGCGTTACCCCCCGTGGCAATACTCTTCTGCAATCTGGGAGCACCTTACCTTCATCCTAAGGCTATAGCCCAACCGCGGACCTATTAAAAAGAGGGAACCCGCGTGTGCGTAGTTCCCTCAATATATTATCAAAAAAGAGCTCGCCCCTATTCTGCAGAAGATGACTTCGTACAAGGCTTATTGCACTTCTTAGCAGTTCCAGCATTGCTGGTTTTCATAGCGCTGGAGCCAGAGCAAGAAGTCTCCTTTGCCTTGCAACACTTCTTAGCAGTCCCAGCATTGCTGGTTTTCATAGCGCTGGAGCCTTTGGAGGCACAGCATGCCTTCTTGGAGGCAGTACATGCCTTTTTAGAGGCAGTACGAGTTTCTTTTTCTGACTCAACAGCAGTTTCAACGTCAGTAGTTACTGCATCGTTCTGCGCAAAGCCGGTGTTAGTGATCATTACACCTCCAATAACGAAGGCGCACATTGCGAAAATTTTGACAAGCTTCTTCATATCATTTCCATTTTAAAAAGTTTAAAGAATCGGTTATTATTACGAATATAGATCAGATTTAGTATTACTTCAACTGCATTATATACTTGTCACTGGAATCTATGGTTGCCTTCAACTGGTTTAACAGGAGAAAAAGCCCGAAGAAAGTCCGATTGATATAAATCGCGTGTTTGGATCCGCGTCCGGCATTTTGTTGAGCGTCACTCATTTGACCTACCTCAAGCCCCAATTTGTATATGGAGTCTATGTAAGAATCGTCTCCAAAGTCAAAAGAGGTACTTTTGAATGGTTGCTCAAGAAGGTCTAGAAATTGATTGAGTATTCCAAGGACAAATGCTTTATCCTTCTCGGTATCATTGCGGTCCAGCAACTCCAGCTTGTAGGTCATCTCCAGAAAGTGCTCAGTATTGTTCCGGACCAGGGGATGGATCACTGAAAAATATGCTTTGTAAAAGTCGTTGGGAACTACTTTCACACAACCAAAATCCAGGACACCTAATTGGCCTTCCGGGGTCAAAACAAAATTACCTGGATGGGGATCAGCATGTACCTTTCCCAGTTCATGCATTTGAAAGTTGATGAAGTTCCAGAGGGTTTGCCCAAGTTGATCGCGAATTTCCTGAGAGGGATTGGTCGCCATAAATTCCTTTATATGCATTCCATCCAGCCACTCCATAGTGATTACCTTGTCAGAGCTAAACTCCGGGTAATAGGTTGGGAAGCGTAGATTAGGAATGTGGGCACAAGCCTTTGAAATCTCCATAGAACGCTCCAATTCGAGCGCATAATCGGTTTCTTCCAACAACCTTTCTTCCACTTCTTCGAAAATAGGCGTGAGGGCATCACCCTTAACACGGGCGATACGCGCAGCGATTGGCTTGACTAAGCGAAGGTCAGAGGAAATTGATTTCGCTACCCCTGGGTATTGGATTTTTACTGCCAGTGCCTTACCGTCTTTGACAGCACGATGCACCTGGCCGATGGATGCAGCATTTACTGCATTAATATCAAACTCATCAAAAATCTCATCCGGATTTTTTCCAAAAGACTGACGGATCGTCTTTACTACTAGCGGACCGGAAAGGGGGGGAGCATTGTACTGGGCGTTGGAAAATCGCTCCACATATTCCTTGGGTAACACACCTTTGTCCATACTCATCATTTGAGCCATTTTCAAAGCGCTGCCCTTCAGCTTACTCAGCTCGTTGTAGATATCATCTGCATTTCTGGCATCCAACTTGGATCTGTCCAGATCACGATTGAAGAGCTTCTTTGTATAGTGAGTTGCATAATTACGTCCAACCTTTGCTCCAGTCCGTGCAAAGCGAACCGCCCGTTGGATTTTCCCAGCAGGAATAGATATTTGGTCTCTCTTTTCATTCATGGGGTCAGGTAAAAGGTATCTTTACTGTGTTATAACACCGTTGCACACGGAAAGTTCGACCTCTAAAGGGAATAACGAGAGATTATAGGAAGAGAGATGTTGAGAAATGAGATCAGTAGGGCACCCTACCACCCTCGAAAAGATTTAGTCTTCTTCTACGGGGTTAGTATTCCAAAAAAATAAGCAATTCCATTTTCGGTAGCGGTCTTCACGGTTATCAATATCATAACTAGGGTCAAGCCGCTTGACTTCATTCAGGTCTATGCGGTATTGCTTGAGCATATACTCAATTGACCTGGCAGTGTGAACACTATCAGGGCCCGTCCAAATAGCGGCCTTGAAGAGATCGTTTAGCGTCTCCTCATCAAAGTCAGAACGAACTAGATAGCGCCTGGCCGGGGTGTTGCTATACTTTACTTGGGAGCTACTCATCGGAACCTCTCCTGTTGAAGTCGATGGAGCTACCTTGGGTTCGATTCGGGATTCACTACGCTCTACAACATTGTTTTTACTGACAACATTGCTTCCACTGGTCGAATTGTTTTTGACGACAACTCTGCTCTCATTAGCTGCAATGCTTTTAACGACAACTTTGCTCTCATCAGCTGCAATGTTTTTAACGACAACTCTGCTCTCATTAGCTGCATTGTTTCCACTAACCACGTTGCTTTTATTGACAACATCGCTTTCACTGGTCGAATTGTTTTTGACGACCACTTTGCTTTCACTAGGTGCACTGCTTTCACTAGATGCACTGCTTTCACTAGCTGCACTGCCCCCCGATGTTCCTCCGGTGGTAAGATTTGTTTTTACTTCTTCCTTAGGAGAAGAACGCGAATAGCTAACAGTTCGGGTACCTGTGCGCGAAGCGGTAGGACGTTTGGAAGGAATAACTTCCGGAGGCAAAAGGACGGTACGTCCAGTATCTGAAATAAACACCTCAGCAGCAGATGTTTCTTCCTTTTGGTTTCCTTCAATTTTGTTACCTGTCCGCAACTTGCTCTTGTATATGCTGTCTCGACGAGCTTTTTCCGCTTCATAACGGATTCGCTCCTTTTCCTTATTTGCCTTCTCCACAGCTGCTAAAGAATCCTTTTCAGCCTGATCTGCCTTTGATCCTTTAAGATTAGGTCCTAATCCCTCAATATCGCTTTTTGCATTTTTAACGTCACTCTGCAAACCTTCAACCTCTCCTTTCAGGTCTTCTGCCGGTCTGGTAATCTCACCCTTAACGTTTTCGATATCTCTAGGAATATCACTGATCTCCTTGACCTTATCACGTACATCCCTAACAGGAGTGGTCACAGTTTTACCAGCGTCCTTAACAGTCCCGGTGACATCCTTGAGGATCTGAGCCTGTAAAGGAGCCAATCCCAGCAGGAGGATCAGGATTAATAAGAGAACTGGTGAAGCATTTATCGTGTTGATCTTCATTTTAAAAAAGTAGCAAAAGAAAAATCTCATTGTAGTCATAATGCAACTAAGATAAGTAAAATAGACAAAAAGAGACACAAATACAAGATTACCCCTTTGACTTGACCAATAAGAATTTGGCAAGATCAAATGCCGAGTCAATGAGGTTTGGTCCCATATAATCAAACCCAAAGTTCACTGCCTTGTCAATGGCTTGGTCGGTTCGTTCGGCTTCATTGCTTTTGTCTCGCAACCAAAATCTGAGAAGGAACAGACATTGCGGCCAATGCCAGCCTGCATAATCTCCGCCTAAGATAAGACGTTCTGAAATTTCCCCACGTTCTTTTCCTTCGTCTACCAACTCAGTTACAAATGCCAGAAACAAAGGCTTGAAAAGCTTTAGAAAATTCGGGTTATAATTCCAAACTCTCAACTCTTTCTGATAAAGAATCAGAAAATCCCAGTCGACTTTCAGTACTTCCAACAAAGTGTAATAGAAAGCCAGAAGCTTCTCACGAACAATGTACTTCTGATAAACCTCAGATGCTTCAATGGTACGAATAGTGTCCAAAAAGTAGGTTTGCCAGATCGACTGCTGCAATTCGATCAGATTTTCGAATACGTCATTAAATTCCGACCGTTCTACCCCGGCCTGGTCACACACTTCCTGAATTGAAGCGGGCAGTTGCCCAGAGGCAACTGCAATGTCCTTGTACGCCCGATTTATACTGGATTTAAATTCCATTTTACAAAGATAAGCCCTCCCATTGATCTAAATATTAGTTCAGGCTAATGTCATAGAGAAAATATTACTCTGTGGACTAAGGAATAAAAATCAGTAATCTACAGATAGGGTTTCTCCGATGGCAAAACCTGCAAATACGGACCTAAAAAATCGCTTGATCTGAGTGATGGAAACATCATCTGAAGGGATAGGAGGCAAGTTAAATATCCAATAGCGGAGTTCGCCTGATTCACCTTTTACCGCAGCTGCCTGAATATTTCCGAGCAAGAATTCCGGGTCTGGCTCCTTGTGAGAGATAGTGACGCCCGAACTGAAAAACAAAAGGAGCATCTGGTGGGTCCTCTCCATGGTCCCAATGGCGAACAACATATCTAGAATCTGATTGGTATTGACCTTTGTCCTCTTTAATAACTTTTTCTCCACCAGAATTTCCAACGGTTCTGGATATTGCAGAAAGGTGCTCTTTATATCTCTGCGCATCTTCGCAAAGAATTCACCCGTTACTTCTTCGTCAAGGATAAACTTGAGTAAAATACTTTCCGGCAATCCTTTAACCACTGCCAATTGCCCAAGTTGAGAAATCCACTTCTCTGCCTCTGTCGAAATAGGATAACTCACCGTATTGTAGCACCCAAACCCTTCACCACTGTTGATAGGGCAGGATTCACAGTGCAATGCCAATTCTTTCAGTTGAGATGTTTCCCGGAATAGATCGCGAACAGTAACCTTTTTCACCTCAGACTCCCCTGTTTTGGAAGCATATAACTGAACTGAAAAAGAAGTTTGTAAAGCTTCAGACTCAGATTTCCCTTCTTCGATCAAACTCAGGAAAATCTCAGCAGCCCTGTTCCGCGATTTGATCAGTTGGATCAAACCTGCTGATCCTACCTCTTCTTTGACCTCACAGTCTTTGTTGATGATGTAATCTATGGCCACTGTCAGTTCTTCTGGTAGTGGTGGTTGACACAAGAAATAACGGTAAGCACTTCTCTCATCCGAAGCATGTAGTGAATGTTCTTCCCAGTCCGCTCTGAGTTCAGAACTCCTTTAAGTTTCATCAAGTTCAAATGATGTGAAACCAAAGATTGCTCACAATCCACCATCATACAAATCTCAGAAACGGTCAGGCTATCGTGCTTGCCAAGCAAACAAATAATTTGTAACCGCACAGGGTGTGCGATGGTCTTTAGGATAAAAACGATCTCCTCAAAGTTCGCAGAATCTATTTGTATCATTGATCAAAGATCAGACACAAATATATGAAAGTATTATCATTTGTTGATTTATTATCACAGGGGCCCGATACTTATATACCATGGTCCAGTTGCAGCTTCTCAACGGCAATAATTCCACTCAGGCAAGCTCCAGGAATGCCCTGTCCGGGATAGGTAGAATCTCCACAGATATAAGCCCCTTTTCCATCAAGGCGTGCATCTTTCATTTGCCAGGGTTTGATCTTAAGGTATTGGGGGTAGCCACCTACAAATCCCCACTCTCTTGCAGTCCACTTTTTCCAAGCGCCAGGTGTCGACGAATGCTTGTAAAGTATATTCTCCCGCTTCAGAAATCCGTTTTCTTCAAGCACTTCGATAATCCTTTCTTCGATAAGTTCCTTGTGCTCTATCAAGGTCTCATTCGGATCAAATATGTGGGTGCTGATGCTCGCTACTGCTTCACCTGGCTTACAACGCTCTGTGTCTTCCTTGTGGCTGAGGCTGACAAATATGCTTCTGGCACCAATTTCCGGAAGTTTGTTCCCAAGGTGGATTTGGTGATGGATTGCTTCAAATTCCCGGTGTTTCCTGAAAGCAATACCCATCTGGAAAGCACTTCGTAACATTTCCGACGACATTACCTTTTTCCTATACTTTGCCATCAAACTGTGTCCAAATAAGTCTAGAGTGTTGTTCAATGGAATTGCCGAAATCAAAAAAGGTGTTTGAAATTCGCCCTTCTTTTTGGTTTGTATTATGTAACCTGAACCAGTCTTCTTTACCTGTTCAACTTTGGTCCTCAAATCGACAGATCCTCCCTTTGATTCAATATAATCGATAATTGGTTTTATAAGCTGGTACATTCCACCTGGGACATAATAATTGCCGTAATTGGTGTAGCAGAGAGCAGTTGCGCCAAAGAGAACATTGACATTACTTGCGTAATTCTGGGCTGTGATCAACAATTGTTCATCTACAAAGGCCCTGAACCTTTTGTTGTTATGAATTTTGTACTTTTTCAGCAGGGACTCAACAGAACGGAATGCATTTGGAATACTGCGCACCTGGCTCCAACTGATATTCTTAACAGCTTCCATTAGATCACGAATCCTGGTGGGTGGGAAAGCCAGTTGGCGAAGAGAAGTTTCCCACACTGACTGACTTACCTTATAGGCTTCCTGCCAAAATCCACGTTGTCCTCCTGGTCCAAATACCCGTTCAGCTTCTGCAATCCAGGTTTCAAGGTCCTGGTAGCGAGTCACTACAGTGCTATCGTCAAGACGTACCTTCATCGGAATGTTTAATCTCCGGGCATCAATCTGGATACCTGTTACATCGATAAGATGACGCAACGGCATATTTTCATCTAGGCCAACCAACGTAGTTGCACCTGCTTCAAATATAAAATGGTGGCGTGGGTAAGAACTGGAACACCCCCCTGCAATCCAATTCTGCTCAAGTACTTTCACCCTTAAACCCTTTTGGGACAAAAGTGCGGCAGCCGTGAGGCCAGCCATTCCACTGCCGATAACAATCACATCTTCCACATTAACTACTTTGAGTGTCTTATTTGTCCTACAACTCAAACAATAGTTAAGCCGTATTGTTAGTTTGAAAGCATGAAAGTAACTGTATGCAGGAAAGAGCATTTTAATGCAGCACATCGTCTTCACAATCCAAACTGGTCAGAAGAGAAAAATAAAGCTATATTTGGGAAATGCAACAATCCGAATTACCATGGTCACAATTACGACCTGACCGTCAAAGTTTGTGGGGAAATGGATCCTGAAACTGGTTATGTCATTGATGCTAAAATTCTCAGGGACATTATTCGGAAAGAAGTAATTGAAAGATTTGATCACCGAAATCTCAACCTCGAAGTTGAAGAATTCAACAATCTGAACCCTACGGCAGAAAACATCGCCATAGTGGCTTGGAACAGACTTCGTCCTCACATCAACGAAGAGTTTGATCTATCGGTGGTACTTTATGAAACAGCACTTAACTTCGTAGAATTCAATGGTTAAAAAGAACACCCACATTGACGATTTGGGGGACATGCATATAGGCACCTCCCTCGATACTCCCTTGCGCCATGATGCATTCGAGATGGATGACGACTTGAAGGTCGAATTGATCGGGAAGCACTTCAAAGAGATCATGGTTATCTTGGGGTTGGACTTGAATGACGACAGCCTGAGTGGCACTCCCCATCGTGTAGCTAAAATGTATGTCAAAGAAATTTTCAGCGGATTAAACCCCGCAAATGAACCTCAGGTCAAACTCTTCGACAACAAATACAATTATGGTGAAATGTTGGTGGAAAGAGGAATCCCCTTTTATTCTAATTGTGAACACCATTTTGTACCTATTATAGGCAAGGCACACGTTGCTTATGTATCTAGCGGTAAAGTTGTTGGGCTTTCCAAGATTAACCGCGTTGTACACTATTATGCTCAACGTCCCCAAGTTCAGGAACGCTTGACGATGCAAATTGCTGAGCATCTCAAGCGGGTCCTTGAAACTGAGGATGTTGCTGTCATTATTGAAGCGGAGCACATGTGTGTGTCTACCCGTGGGGTCAAAGATGACGGTGTAGTTACCGTTACTTCTGAATATGGTGGCCAATTCAAGGAAAATCCCGAAGTACGCGGAGAGTTCTTTGCCTATTTAAAGAAATAATCTTTCCACTCTTAGTTTTTTCGACTAGCATCATCAAACTGGATTTTCTGTAACTTTCCTCACATGGATAACAGACAGAGTACCCTCACGGCAAGGCTTATCAAATGGCTGGGAACAGCCTTCGCGGTATTTCTGGCCTCCGAACTTATTGGAGGAATAGAAGTGGAAAGCTTTTGGACAGCTATATGGGTGGGGTTGGTGTTGGGACTTTTAAACGTTTTTCTAAAGCCTATTTTAACACTGATCTCCTTCCCATTGATCATCCTCTCTCTGGGATTGTTTACGGTGGTTATCAATGCTGTTCTGCTGATGTTTTGTGGAGATCTGGTTAATGGCTTTACCGTTGAAGGTTTCTGGCCTGCGGTGTGGGGTTCTGTTGTGATCAGCATCGTCAGTATGCTCCTGGAACCCAGGTCTCCAAAGAACGGTGACGGTGGTGACAATTATGAGAGTAGTCTCCATCAAAATTGACAAATAAGATTAAAATTGTTATTGAAAATTGAAGGGAGCATTTTTCAGTTGAAAAATGCTCCCTTCAATTTTAAGGTTTGAATCTCCAAAATCAGAACTGGATCTCAACGCCCTTTCCGTTGAAGTATTTTACTTCCATCAAAGGCAATGAATCATCGGAAATAACTTTTACCGACTTCCCGTACTTAAAACGCCATTTCAGTAGTTGGTTGTAAAAGCCTTTTGTTAAAAACGATTCTACAAAGGGGTGAGTATAAAGCACCAGTTTTTCTTTGTTTTGCTTCATCAGGAAATCCACATTGTTTTTGATTTCGTCAGTAATGAGGATAGAAGGCTGGATCTTTCCGGACCCACTACAGCAGGGACACATTTCTGAAGTAGAAATATTAAGTTGGGGTCTTACACGCTGTCGAGTGACCTGAACCAGCCCAAATCGACTCATAGGAAGAATGGAATGCTTCGCGGGATCACGTTTCATCGCCTCTTTCAATGTTGCAAATAATGCCTTCCTGTTGTCGGGCTTCTTGAGGTCAATAAAGTCAATTACAATGATCCCTCCCATATCACGCAGTCGCAACTGGCGAGCAATCTCTTCTGCAGCAACAGTATTGATCTTCAAAGCGTTGTCTTCCAGAGTAGAACCCTGGAGATTCTTACTCCCGCTGTTGACGTCGATGACATGCAGAGCTTCAGTGTGTTCGATCACCAAATAAGACCCATTGCGCATAGTCACCGTTTTCCCAAACGAAGCCTTGATCTGCTTTTCCAGACCACGAGCTTCAAAAACAGAGCCTTTCCCTTTAAAAAATTTCAAGATTTTAACCTGCCCCGGCATATTGCGCTGGAGATAGTCATGGATCTCATTGTACGTTTCCCGGTTGTCGGTGAGGATGGCATCAAACCCAACTCCCAGCATATCACGAATGATACTGGTCGTACGGCCGACCTCACTCAACACCCGTTTAGGGGGGCGTGAATCTGCAATAGAGACACACATGCGATCCCATTTGGAAATCAACTTTTCCAGGTCTTGCTGAATCAGTTCTTTCTCCCGCCCCTCAGCAGCAGTTCGAACGATTACACCAAAATTCAAAGGCCGAATTTCATTAACGATCTCTTTCAACCGTTTTTTTTCATCCGTTGACCGAATTTTCCGGGAAACAGAGGTTTCATTCCCGAAAGGAACAATAATAACATATTGCCCAGGGATAGATACTTCACAAGTCAGGCGTGGCCCTTTCGTGGAAATAGCTTCTTTTTCGACTTGAACCAGGATGGGTTGATTACTCTTGAAGACCTGCCCTATTTTGCCATCTCTTTTAATTTCAGGCAACAACTTTATATCCCCAAGGGGAGTGATGTTGTTCTTAGAACTTTGTACACTCTTCACATATTTCTGAAGGGTGCGCACATTGGGACCAAGGTCTAGGTGGTGAAGGAAGGCATCACGTGGATGTCCAACCTCCACGAAGGCAGCGTTGAGACCCGGGACGATTTTTTTAACCTTTCCCAGGAACATATCACCAACCGAAAAAAGCTTATTGGTTTTTTCGTAGTGAAGTTCTACTATACGCCGGTCTTCAAGTATCCCTATTCTCAACCCTTCCTCGTTACTGCTGACGATCAATTCATTCACAATGATTTTAGATTAAGTGAGCGAACTATCTGACAGCTTGTGGAAGGCTGTGTAGAATAACCAATTACTTTTTCTTTTTATGACGATTCTTCCTCAAACGCTTTTTGCGCTTGTGGGTCGCAATTTTATGTCTTTTCCTCTTTTTACCGCTTGGCATTAGGATAGAATTTATTGATTGTTTTTGAGCGAAGAACTAGCCGCTGCAGCTAATTCAGGATTCTGTTGCTGTTCTGCAACCTCGGTCATCCATTTTCTGTATTCTGCGGTTTTACCTTGCTCTCTTAGGGACACTCCCAAGAAGTATTTTGCCCGGACATTTCCGGTATCTACTTCGAGAATTTGCCTGAATCTCCCTTCCGCTTTATCATATTGGCCAGTTTCCAAAGAGAACCCACCTAAGTGAAAGAGCGCTTCAATATTTTGGGGATTCGCTTCGGCAACTTCTCTGATCTTAAGTATGCCCTGCATGCTTAAGTCAGAAGATTTTGCCTCAACAAAGGCTAGTCCCAATTCAATCTTTGCGACTTCATTGTCGGGCTCCTTCGCAACCGCTTCTTCTAAGAAGCGGATAGCCGCATCAGAAAATCTCCTGAAAGCAACTGTGTCACCCATCATCAACTGAGTTTGATTAGCATTTCGAAACAATGCACCAGCCACGATTAGATTTCTGACAGTAGGCTGTTCTTGGGCAAGCATGCCAGCGTAAACCGCTGCTACATCTATTCTTCCAACCGCCAGGACTCCTTCGACAATGTCACGCAGCAATTCTGAACGGGAGCTGTCTTGTTTTTCTTGCTCCAAAGCTGTCAACATCAAGGATGTTTTGTCGTCAGGCTTAAAAGGAGGCAATAAATCGAGAAAAGTATCCACATTAGGATCAGCATCACTTGCCGCAGGAGATGCATCTCTCGCAACAGAAGCGCTGCCAATCTCACGTGCTTCGTCTTCGCTCAAATTGGTTTTATCCGCAAATAGTAAAAGAACGAATACCACTAAGCCAAACCCAACCACGGCAACGTGTTGCCAACTGAACCTGGGACCAGGCTGATTAGTATTTATCATGATTTATTTATCAAGCCTCCACAGGCTTCTCTTCTTCACTTTTCACTTTCTCTACGAAAGATTTTGCCGGTTTAAATGCCGGAACGTAGTGCTCTGGGATCACGATCGACTTATTCTGAGAAATAATCCGAGCAATCTTCTGCGCACGTTTTTTTACGACAAACGAACCAAAATTACGGAAGTAGACATTCTCGTGCTCCGAAAGAGAATTCTTAACCACTTTGAAAAAAGCTTCTAGAGTTGTGGAAACGTCTGCTTTGTCGACTCCAGTTTTAATCGCGATTTCGTTAATTACTTCGGCCTTTGTCACTGCTAATTTATTTTAAAGTTAATATCAGGAAATCTTACCAACTATTATATACTTAACTCCCTAAGTTTTAGCCAATTGCCAACTCTTGGAAATGAGGAAGCAAATTTAGCCTTTTAAATTGAAACTGAAAATGTTTTTTGGGATTGGCTTCTCATACTGGCTGATCGGGGACAGAACCTTTTAATCTTGTATTTAGTTTTAGCCCCATGATGAATCCTGCCGACGCACTAATCAGATGGTATGAAATCCACGGCCGAGATCTTCCCTGGCGTCAAACCAGAGATCCCTACAAAATTTGGTTGAGCGAGATCATCCTTCAACAAACCAGAATAGATCAGGGAAAATCATACTGGGAAAGATTTATCGATCGCTTCCCTACAATTCACGATTTGGCTCGTGCTGACCATGACACGGTCATGAAGATGTGGGAAGGGCTGGGATATTATTCTCGTGCCAGAAATCTCCACCATACCGCTAAAATAATTTCCGGGGAAATGGACGGCAAGTTTCCCAACAACTGGCAAGATTTGATCAAGTTGAAGGGAATAGGTCCGTATACGGCCAGGGCGATAGGCTCTATTGCATTTGGAAACAAAGCAGCGGTAATCGACGGAAATGTTTTTAGAGTGGCATCCCGTTACCTTGCTGATCATAGCCCGATTGATGCGCCTCAAACAAGGAAGTCTCTTCAAGTTCTCCTAGATAGTTGGATAGTCCAGGTGGATGCGGCTGCTTTTAACCAGGCAATCATGGACCTGGGGGCAATGATCTGTACTCCCAAAAGCCCCGCCTGTGCAATATGTCCTCTGCTATCCAATTGCAAAGCATATGCCGATGGATGTACTGAGGAACTGCCAGTCAAAGCAAAGAAGTTGAAACGGAAATCCCAGTTCCTGGAATTCTATCTGATAGGAATCGAGAAAGGGAATATCCTGATTCGAAGAAGGCCAATGAATGGAATTTGGGCTGGATTATGGGAAATCCCTTCTCTCGAAGTTTCAGAAAAGGAATGGAACAATGCTGGACGGGATGGTTATGAGTTGCTTGGAGCATTCAAACATGTGCTTACCCACTTGGATATGATGATCAAAGTTTACCAGGGATATTCCTTCCCAGGCAGTGATCATGTAGGGCTGCATTTCATCCCTGAGAAAAATATCAAGGACTATGGATTTTCACGTGCGGTCTTAAAAATATTTGAGCGATATTTGACCAGAGTTACTTGATTTGAGATTAGATTTGCGTATATTCTACTCTAATTTGGATACTGAGTTGAGCGATCAGTCTTTGGTCGGAAAACAATGCTGGATGCTACCGGCTAGCGTTGTACTATTCTTTGGAGGCTGGAAGCTGAGATTGCTGAGGATTTATCTCTCGATATGTTTTACCAATTTCTCACATAGTGGACCCAGAGCCTGGTAGTTATAGCTTAATACTTACAAGCTTTCCCGATTTTTTAGTCAGCTTTGGACCATATATCCTGGTAATTCTCTTGTTACTCATCCTTTCTGCAGTTATTTCCGGGACTGAAGTGGCTTTCTTTTCCGTCTCTGAAGCTGAAAAAGAAGAATTTAAAGGAGAAGAGAACCGTGTATATGAACTTCTCCAAGCACCTAGACGACTCCTGGCTACCATCCTCATTTTCAATAACCTGGTAAATGTTGCCATCATTCTGCTCTCTTCCTATTTGCTAGATCTAATGGCACAGACTTTCGATTGGGAATCTCAATCCTGGTCAGATTATGTTCTTCCGATAGTGGAAGTGGGCATTATTACATTTATACTGCTCTTTTTCGGAGAAATTACTCCCAAGGTTTATGCCTCCCAAAACAGATTGGCTATTGTCCGCAAGGTTGC
>JBFGVE010000030.1:0-25623 GCA_041565275.1 Bacteroidia bacterium | reverse complement strand
GCCTCACTCAGAACAAAAACATTTTCGGCCATAATACCTGTTAAACCGTCAAATTAGACCTTGGTTTATTTATATTGCCAGTAATCTAAGTGGTAGCTGAAGTTCCAAATACAATGAGAACGGAGAACTGTGCGTTTTTAACCCGGTGGCCCTATTGACCATCTTCGTGAAATTCAAAAAATGATTCTGACCCAATGAAGAAAAATCTACTCCTTCTGTTCCTGACCTTCCTCATGGGAACCTGCCTTGGAGGCAACGCCACATTAGCTCAAGGAAAGGTCAGCAAAAAATCCCGTCGGCCAGTTCCACCCTACACCTTGGTTCCCAGCAATTCGCTCGATGGAAAATACACCTTTTTCACCGTAACCGGAGACCCCCTCCGAACCCGGATGTATACCTTAAAAAATGGTCTGACAGTTTACCTTACAGTCAACAAAGCAGAACCCCGGATCTACAGCTCTATTGCAGTTCGTGCGGGATCCAAAAACGATCCCTCGGATGCTACAGGACTGGCTCATTACCTGGAGCACCTGCTTTTCAAAGGCACAGACAAGTACGGTACTCTCAACTTCGACAAAGAAAAAAAACTGCTTGTAGAAATCGAGAACCTCTATGAGAAATACTGCTCCACCACCGATGTAGATAAGCGTAGAGAAATCTACAGGGAAATTGACAGGGTGTCAGGCGAGGCAGCTAAATATGCTATCGCTAACGAATACGATAAAATGTTGAGTGCAATTGGTGCTAAAGGAACCAATGCTTACACCTCATTTGAGCAGACCGTCTACATCAATGATATTCCTTCCAATCAGTTGAAAACCTGGCTCAAGATCGAAGGGGAACGATTCCGTAATCCCATCCTCCGCCTTTTTCATACTGAACTGGAAGCCGTCTACGAGGAAAAGAACATTTCACTTGACTCGGACCGGCGTGCTATCTATTTCGGCCTGATGGAAAAAATATTTCCCGTCCACAACTACGGACAGCAAACCACCATTGGCACCATTGAACACTTAAAGAACCCTTCTATCAAGAAGATCAAACAGTACTACGCGAACTACTATGTTCCCAATAACATGGCCATCTGTCTATCTGGGGATTTCGATCCTGACGAGGCCATTGAATGGATTGACGAATACTTTGGTTATTACCAGAGTAAGCCCGTAACGCCTTATGATGTACCCACCGAGAAGGACATTGAAAAGGTAATTGAAATGGACCTGGAAGGTCCGGAGGCAGAGGCCATCATGATTGGTTACAGGTTTCCAGGTGTATCTGATACCGAGACCCTGATCATGGAGATGATCGACATGGTCCTGACCAACTCTAAGGCTGGCCTCATTGACATGAACCTCAATAAGCAGCAGAAAGTTCTGGCTGCCTATACCTTCCCGATGACCCTAACGGATTATAGCTGCCATGTGCTTAGCGGGAATCCCAAAGAAGGCCAGTCCCTGGAAGAGGTGCGTGATCTGCTGTTGGCAGAAGTTGAAAACGTCAAGAAAGGCAACTTTGATGCCAGCCTGCTGACAGCCATTACAAATGACATGGAGATCTCCAAGATGCAGCAGTTCGAATCCAACCGGGGACGTGTCACCGAATTTGTGGAAGCGTTCACCACCGGACAGGAGTGGGTAGATTATATACAGCGCCTCAACAATATGCGCAAGATTACCAAAGATGATGTGGTTCGGGTTGCCAACAAATATTACAGGAACAATTATGTTGTGGTCTACAAGCGTAAAGGCCAACGCCAAAACCAGAAGGTGGAGAAACCAGAGATTACTCCTGTTGAGGTGAACCGCGAAGCCCAGTCTGATTTTCTGAAGGAGGTAATCAACACTGTGCCTCCGGCCATTTCCCCACGCTTTATCGATTACAGTTCAGACATCGCCAAAACAACCATCAACGGAACTATCCCTTTGCATTATGTCAAGAATGAAGACAATACCCTCTTCACAATGTATTATCTGTTGGATATTGGCAAAAGGCATGATAAACAATTGGCTTATGCCATCAACTACCTGCCCTACCTTGGCACCAGTAAATTCAGTGCAGAAGAGATTTCCAGGAAGTTCTTCGAACTCGGCATAACCTTCCAAGTAGGCTCAGGAGACGACCAGGTTTTTGTATATCTCAACGGTCTTACTTCAAGCTTTACTGAGGGAATCCAACTCTTCGAGCACCTTCTCAACGATTGCCAGCCAGACGAGGATGCCCTACATAAATTGGTCGACCGTACCCTGAAGAAGCGCAGTGATGCCAAAACTGATAAGAATACCATCCTCCGCAGGGGAATGTACAATTATGGCCTGTTTGGGGAACGGAACCCTCACAATGATGTACTTTCCGTAGAGCAACTTAAGTCTTTGAAGGCAGAGGGATTGGTGGAAAAGATCCACAACATGACTGACTATCAGCACCGGATATTATATTATGGTCCTGAAAGCATGGATAAGGTGGCAAATGTATTGAGCAGCAACCATATTGTGGCAGCAAAACTGCTTGATACTCCCAAAGCAAGGAACTATGTATATCAAAAGGCTGATAAGAGCAAGGTCTACTTTGTCCACTATGAGGACATGGTCCAGGCAGAGATCATGTGGGTCAACAGGTCTATAGACTATTCTCCAGAAATGGCTCCGGTTATGCGCCTCTACAATGAGTACTATGGTGGCAGCATGAGCTCCATTGTCTTCCAAACCATTCGTGAATCCAAGGCCCTCGCCTATTCAACCTATTCTTATTTCAGTACACCCAAGAAAAAAGAAGATCCTCATGTGATAACCGCTTATGTAGGAACCCAGGCCGACAAGCTCCACGAAGCTATGGCAGGCATGGTAGAACTGCTGGAAGATATGCCTGAATCCCAGAATCTGCTTGACGGAGCCAGACAAGCGATCAAAAATAAGATCGAGACAGAGCGAATTATTCGTACCAATATCCTGTTTGACTATGAAAGTGCTCTTAAGCTCGGGCTGGAGGAAGATTCACGTAAGTCTACTTATGAACAAATCGACAATCTGACTTTCGAAGACATCAAAGAGTTCCATAAGCAATACATTTCTGGCAACGAATACAATATCATGGTGCTCGGATCCCGGGACAAAATTGATCTCAAGTCACTTGAGAGATACGGTGAGGTAGTTGAGCTGGACCTCGACAAAGTCTTCGGATACTAATACTTTGCAAACCTGTGAACAATGGCAGTTCCTAAGCAGGGGCTGCCATTGTTATTCCATTCCGTGCCAATCAAAAGTTATGTGGGGATTTTCCATTTGTTCAGCCTCAAACTGGTTCGAAACCATTTCACAAAATTACCAAAGCTGACAGAGTGACGATAGTCGTGCAGCCCGATCAAAAGGAAGAAGATATAGACCATTTTAGGACGGGTACGATCGTTGAGAATTATCAAGGTGAACATCGTGATTCCCAGATCGGCAAAATGACCAGTATGCAATACGTCCTTGAGAGCCTGCGAAGGAACTACCAGGGTAAAACTGGGATCCCTAAGCCCCTTGTACATTCTCCGTCCCCAGGGCTTGAAAGTATACTTCTGGTCTCCGAGGATAAATCCAATCCCTTTGCGAAACAAGATGGGGATCCAGAACCAACTAAAAGATAGTTTCTTGCGTAAATTTTCCACATCCTGTTCAGTGAATTCTGCTTTTTCCTCCTGCTCCTCCTGCAAAGCTACTTTCTTGCGGATCATTTCTTCGTCACGGTGGTATTCTTCTTCTGGCGTGTAGGTCACGTCAAAAGTAGTCAGATCAATCTTTGTGTATGGGTGGCACAAATGCGTTTTTTTTGCCTGCCAGTGTTCTTCCAAGTCTCTGTATGAAACTTTGAACTCATTGGCCCATGAAGAGTCGCTCCGGTAAAAAATGACTTGGCTGGCAAACGGAATAAAATAATCGGCCCCGATCTGGTCACTGATCCGGCTCACATAATACACATAGCTTTTCTTATCCCGAAGACTGATGACCTCCATATTGCTGCTACGGCGAAAGCTATTGACAATGGAGGCGGGGGAATATGAACTCAGTAGAATAACCTTTTTCTTTCCCTTGACTTGCTCGTCAACGTAGCGGGCAATCCGCCTGACTTGGTGAGGCCGAGGCTTTGCATCGTTTAAATTGACAATAAGAGAAGTTGGAGTATGTATGAGGAGCACACTGTCATCGTTGGGAAGTGGAATACTGAGGAGGGTTAATTCTTCTTCGAGTTGATGCCATTTCAGTGGCTCAAGCACTTTGGCGTTGAACCCTTTTTCTCGGAGGAAACCGGCGATCTGCTCTTGCGGCAGAGCTGGGGACAAATAAAGAGGTGCCTTCCCAAGCTTTCGAATGCTAGGGGGATGAAAATGGTCCATGTGCTCATGGGTGATATAAGCATATTTTACATGTGCCAACTCAGCCAAACGGTCCGGATCCGGGTAGTTCTGGAGCCACCAACTCCTCCAGTAAGTTGACCCGATCAACCAGGGGTCGGTCATCAAGAGCGGTTTTCCGGCACTGTTGCGCAGCAGCATAGCTGCATGTCCGAGCGTTTCTAATTGCATCCTGCAAATTTAGCCGGGAGTTTTAATTTGTACCAATTGGCAGAGAGAGAGATCCGCAGAAAGACCTATTATCTCCTTACTGAGACTTTCAAAGTTATACCTCTTGCCAACTCAATAAGAACTCCATTCCTTCGGCCGTCGAACAAATTGAAAAACTTTGGTGAAGTATTTTGAATAAATCTTAAGCAGGCTGGTGGGTATTTTGTTCTCCTTCAGTGCGGCCATGATCTCACGGTTGATTTGGATGGTGTTTTTGATCCCTGCAGAGGAAACCCCTCCTGTCCGCATCCTCACCATTGTAAGAGGCAGATAGGTGGTGCTGATTTTATGAATGTACAGAAAGCGTAACATCAGGTCGAAATCAGAGCCTATCTTAAAGTGGGTTTTGAAGTTTCCGTACTTCTCATAGACGGAGCGCCGCACAAAGAATGTGGGATGAGGAGGCATATCTCCCTTTTCGAAACGCTTGAGGGTGAAGTTCTTTGCGCTGTAATACCGCACAATTCTATCCAGGTTATCCGGATCAACCATCACCAGGTCACCATAGAGGCTTTCAGAACCTGTTTCAATTAGCTTCGCCACAACCTCAGAGATCACATTGGGTTTGGCATAGAGGTCATCGGAATTGAGGATCCCAACATAATCGCCACTGGCGAAAGCCAGCCCTTTGTTCATAGCATCGTAGATGCCCTTGTCAGGTTCGGAAATCAAGTGGGTGATGGTGTCCTGGTGGCGGTCACAGATCGCCAGAGTTCCATCCTTTGAGGCTCCATCGACGACGAGGTATTCAATATTCGAATAGTCCTGACCGGCCACCGACTGGATTGTTCCCTCAATGGTCTTCTCTGCATTGTAGGCAACCGTGATGATGGATATCTTCATAATGAATTACCTGAGCTGCTTTACTTCTCCGCCCCTGCCGGGAGTCGAATTTGAACTCCCAATCTCCCTTTTCCGAACAGCCTCAGACGGATGGCCTGCGTAAATCGTGTATGGTTCAAGATCTTTGGAGGCTACTGATTTCACTGCCAATACGGCATGGCTCCCGCAAGTTACTCCCTGGGTTACCATCGCATGAGAGCCGATCCAAACCCCATCTTCAAGCGTTACTGGTTTCACGATCAGGTCAAAGGTAGGGCTTTTGTAGTTATGGTTCCCGGTCATGATCACAGCCCCCTGAGAGAGACAACAATTGCTTCCAATCGTAACTTTTCCCTGGTTTTCAATCCAAACCCCTTCACCAATCCAGCAATGGTCCCCAACCTCCAGATTCCAGGGAAATTTCACCTGCACCCGTGGTTTCACAATCACTCCTTTGCCGATCCTGGCACCAAACAGCCGAAGGACGGATTTGCGAATATTGTTAAAAGGGTTCCAGGGACTGTAGACAAAAGCTACATTGAAAAAGAACCACAATCCCCACTTCAATTTATTCGCGCCCTCGTCAAACCAAGCGTTATTAAAGCGAGAAAGGTCAACTTTCCCCTGAGCGTCTGGATCAGGCCTGCCTTCTGGAAGAGACTTGTTATGTAGGTGATTACTCAATCAGGCAAATTAGACATTCCTGGGAAGAGAAAACAATGAGGCATAAGCAACTTCAGAATCCAGCCCTTTGATGTAAGATGCTGCCAGTTGCCGCGCTCCCTCGGAATATTCATTCCATTCCTCCTGACCCATCGAAGCTACCACTGAAAGAGTTCTGGCAAACCCGTCAGCGTCCTGCAATGGAAACTCCCAGCCTGCTTTTTGTTCAGCTAACCGCTTCCAAGGGGTTTGATCACTGATCAAAACCGGCCGACCAGCAGCCAGAGACTCAAAAATAGCATGTCCAAAGTTTTCTCCCAAGGTGGGCATTACAAAAAGGTGGTATTGCTGAAGGATGGCTGTTGTTTGTTCCGGTGGTACAGTACCACGATAGTTCACCGTGATATGGCCGGGCAAAACCGAGATCATTCCCTCCAGCCGATTCCAATATTCAGGTTCATCCCGAGCACCATAAATGTCAAATTCAATGTGTACCTTCTGTCCTTGCAGATCCTCCAATATCCTATGCACTCCTTTCTTCACAGAAACCCTAGAGAGAAAAACCATACGCAGGACCCCGGGAGCCTTCTTCAAAGGAATCAGGGGAGGAAGAACAGTACAAGGTAGATTCTTCGCCAATTCGACCTTGACCTCCCCCAGCCACCTCTTAATATCAGCTTCTTCCTGCTGGTCGGTAGCATGGAAAATCACTGCCTTTTGGAGCCGTAAAGTTTTGAAAATCCATAGGAACAACTTCTTTTTCCGGGATTTCAGCCCCATTGCACCTTTGTGTAACATCCCTCTGGGAGCCAGGACCATCTTAACTTCAGGTTTCAAAGCCCGGCAAATCCAGAGCGGGAAAAGTGTGTATTTGAGGGAAAACATACTCTGAGTATAGAGTAGGTCAAACTCATTGTTGAAGATGATGTTGCGCAGATGACGGTAGCTCTGGTGGGTAGGAGATGCATACCAGACGCGACAACTGTCATATTCAGTCCAGGTTTCCGTTTCAATCGCTGGATAAGGTTCGGTGTCTCCGAGGTCCCGGTCGGTAGTGACAATGGAGAATGTATAATGATCGCCAAGGGTCTCCACCAGATTCATCACCGAACGGATAGGGCCACCCGCCTTGTAACCTGGCAAGAACCAATCGACGAAGATCAAGATGTGAGGTTTATTTATCAAAATCCATTGTTTTGCATCCACTCTTCCAGAACTATCAACAGCCATACATGTAACCAGATCCAGGATCCATCCCCTGCTGAGAATTCATCCCAGATTCGCTGAACCTGACAGCGATCCATCAAACCCCTTTCCTTCAAAGAACGGATACGATCCTCGGCAAAGGCCTTCAGTTCATTTCGCAGCCATTGTTCCCACGGAAATAAAAACCCCATCTTATTCCGGTGCACCAACTCATGTGGCAAAAGGTCCCCCAGAGATTCTACAAGTAAAGACTTGGGGTAACGCGGCCATTTAACCTCGTCTGGGAGTTGGAACACCATTTCCAGCAGTTCATGGTCAAAGAATGGCACTCGCGCCTCTAAAGAATGTGCCATACTCATTTGATCCATATCGCGGAGTAGCACACTATGAGTATAGGTCTTGATCTCTGCATAGGAGGTTTTTGAGATAAAACCTTCATAATAAGCCTCTGCTTCTTCAACAACCTTTTTCAAGTAATCTACCGGGTACTCTCCCGACTGGGTTCCATTTCCGGCTATCAAGCTTGCTACCTCCTTGAGGGAATAAACAGTCCGGTACACGGGATAGATATTGGAAAACTGATTGCTACGAAGCCTCAGAATAGACGTCTTCTTCTCGGCCTGTCGTCCGCTCTTAACCTTAAGATATGCAATTGCCATCATTCTGCGAGCCCAGTAAGGAATATTCCAAATGCGGTTCTGATGGATCCCTTTGACCTGGGTAAAAATTGGATATCCGGCAAACAGTTCATCTCCTCCTAAGCCAGACAAGGCAACCTTGATCCCCTCCCTTCGTGTAACCTTAGAAACCACAAAACTGTTGATCCCGTCTCCGGAGGGATGATCCATGGCCCGAAGCCCGTCCCATAAAGAATCCAGTAAATCTTGGGGACGGATCAGAATTGGGTGGTGTCGGGTATTGTACCTCCGCGCTATTATCTCCGAGTAGGTTGATTCGTCAAATTCCTTCTCCTCGAAGATAACTGAAAAGGTATCTACAGGTTGATCGCTGACTTCACTCATCAATGCAACGATTGCACTGCTGTCAATGCCTCCACTGAGGAAGGCTCCCAAAGGAACATCGGAGATCATTCGACGTTCAACTGATTTTCGTAACAATGACCGGATTTTTTTCCGAGCCTCCTCCGGACTTCCCTTCCACGGTTCTTCCTGCCTTCCCGGAACCCAGTAGACCTCCTCCCCTAAGGTTTGTTCATCAGAGAAGCCAGTCGAAGCCAGATCCCTCAATTTCAATCTTGCTCTCGTCCCGGCACCCATTAAACGGACCCCTTTGACCAAGGTTTCTGTCCCATATACAGTTTGGTAAGTCAGGTAATTAACCAAGGCATTCTGGTCAATTTTTTTGGGTATCCAAGGAAGGGTTAACAACGCCCGTACTTCTGAGGCAAAAGCGAAATGATTCCTGTCAAAATGGTAGTAGAGCGGCTTGATCCCCACACGGTCCCGGGCCAGGAAAAGTTCTTCGTTTACCCTGTCCCAGATCGCCAGGGCGAACATTCCATTGAACTGCTGGACACAGTCCTTACCCCAATGTTGATATGCAGCAAGGACAACCTCGGTATCCGACTCTGATTGCCAATCACGAGGTGGTAACTGTTGTTTGATCTCAAGGAAGTTATAGACTTCTCCATTGAACACAATAGTAAAGCGACCATCTGCGCTATGCATCGGTTGGTTCGCACGTTCGGAAGTGTCAATGATGGACAAGCGACGGTGTGCGAGGCTGATGCTCCCCTCTTCATACAGGCCTTCTGCGTCAGGGCCCCGATGGGACAGAGCTTTGACCATGTTTCGGATCAAGTCAGGCTGTCCAGAGTTGAGGTCGATGATGCCGCAGATACCACACATAATCAGAGAGAATGCGCTATTTTGTGGAGGGTAGTTGCCCACGTCGTGGGTGAAATCACCTTTGCCAATTCATTGCTTCGACGTCCCATTACCATGAGTTCTTCATCGCTTTTTGCAATGACTTTTCGGAAGACTTTCTTTAAAGAATCTTTGTCGCCAGCCTTGAATTGCCATCCATTATAGCCTTCTTTTACCAGAACTGTCGTCGCTCCGGCAACATCGGTTGAGATCAGGGGCATCCCGGCAGCGGCAAATTCATGCAACACCACCGCCCATGGATCGCGGCGGCTGGGCAAAACAAATACCCCTGCTTCCAGCGCCAAGGAAGGCAACTCATCTGGCTGGACAAAATCACGAAACCTGATTTGATCTGTCTCTTCTAGTTCTTCTTTCAAAGGTCCGGCCCCTACCAATTCCAAGGTCCAGTCGATATTTCTTTCAGTACACAACTCCTTAAAGGCATCATACAATTCGAGGACACCTTTCAGAGCAAGAATACGCCCTACATAAATAAATTTCCGGGGAAATTGAACAGTTTTGGTTGCCAAAGCCACTTCATACATGGCTTCAAATCGGGGAGAATCAGCCGAGTACATTCCAGTTTCGATCCTTTCCCGCGGGAATCCAAGCCTACGTGCATACTCATATTGCCAAATCCCCGGAACCCACGCATGTGTAAAGCACTTCATAAAAAGAAAAGGGCTAATGGAAACAGCTATTTTTTGCTTCCAGGATCCGAACCATTGGTTATCAAAAGCAGCGATCACCGGCTTACCCCGACGAAAAAAATACTTGGCTACAGCCAGATAAGGCTTATCAATCCAGCCTGTGATGTAAACCACATCCGGGTTGATCGCCCTTCCCAATTCTACCAGACTTACTTTGTCCAAATCATTTCGCTCATGGTAAGTGATACCGGGAGAGTTATCAAACTTAAAAGGAGCATCGAGGTTGATCGGCCAACGTACAATATGTACCTCTGCTCCATACAATTCTACATATCGCTTTACGCAGGCAACAAAATACCCGGCAATTTCTGAATATAGGATCAACACCTTCATTGTTCCAGGGGATTGACTAATTGATAACAGTTCGCCAGCAACTGGGATACGATGACGAGAAATAGTACGTGAAAGGCACTCAATGACGAGAATAGCCAAGATTCAAACATAGCAGAGAAGGAGATTGAGGCCAGAAAGGGTATAAGGAAAGTGTAGTTTTTTACCTTCCTTAAAGTGTTTCCCCAAAAGAATATGTACAGGCCAAACCCCAGGAATCCGGTGTTGATGATATAAGCCAAGTAAGAGTTGTGGACCCCTCCCTGGTGTCCCGTAGACCACAATTCAAAGTTCATCTGGTACAGGTAATTATATTCTTCACAGGCAAACCCACAACCCAATAAAGGACGTTCCTGAATCAATTCCCAGGCATATTTCCAGGCATAAATTCTCCCCGACCCAGATGAAATGTCACGTAAACGAAGATATTCCTCCAAACCTAAAGAGAAGATGAGTGCCTCCAGATCCAGGAAAAATAGAAATAAGGCTCCAGCAGGCAATAGAACAAATATAAAAGCAATTCGTCTTACCAGTCCGCCAGTCAGACCATAATAAAGAACGACAAAAACGAAGTAACTGAAGATCGCATTGCGAGAAGAGCAGAGAAACAGCGAGAAAAGGATTAGGGACCAAGCCAGGGTTTTGTAGTGTTGGCTAATTCCATGCTGGTGACGGAAAAAATAGATGGTCATTGGGGTGGTCATGGTGATGAACATGCCCAAACCATTGGGATTGCCTAAAACTCCATTTAACCGGATACCTCCAAAACTTACCACTGAGGGTATTATCGGTAACAGGATCAGCCCCAGGGCTAGTACAAAATGACACAAGTAGACAATATCACCTAGGAAACGGATACCATATCGACGGAATTGATAGACAAAATAGTGGAGGAATACAAAGTATAGAAGACTGAATGAAATTGTTTTACTAACAGCCAGGTTTAGCATAGGACTGAAACTGAGGGCCAAAAGAGAGACCATCAGGAAGGGTAACAAAAAAATAAACTGGCCATTGACCTTGTACTTTTTCCTGTAGAGTTCGTAAACAGTTAAGATCGCAATTAAAATCAGTATCTCACCCCGCAACGGCTTAGCAAACTGCATCAAACTCTGTCGGCTATCCCCTAAAATAAGGATAACTACAAATAGCATTAGGATGGTATCATGGCGATCCTTCCAAACACAGTAGCCAAAAAATACGGCTACCAAAACCATACCAATGAAAATAGCCACGTTTCCCGCGAAAAATAAGACCGGAAGGAAGAAAAAAAAGAGGAGGCGATATCGAGTAAAAAAGACTTGCAAGAAGGCTAAGGCACCTGAAATAAAACAGATGGCAAGTTATATATTTCCCGGAACTTCACCTGCTTCACTCAATCCTTTGAATAAACGCAAATGTTTGTGGGCCACTACCTCCCAGGTAAAGCGCTCTAAAAACTTTTCCAGAGCCCGTTCAGATAGCTCTACCAAGTTCCCTTGGTCTATGTTAATGATCAATTTCATGGTTTCGGCGAGGTGTTTCACATCTTTTTTGCGGATAATGAATCCATTATCATGACCGACCAATTCCAAGGTCGCGCCTACATCGGTCACGATCACAGGCATAGCCCGTGCCATTCCTTCCAGGACAACGGTGGGCATTCCCTCGAAAAGGGTAGGCAAGACTAAAATATGGTTTTCCAGATAGGCTCTGTCCAGTTCTTCATCGCTGACAAAACCGCGAAATCGAACATTCGATAGAGGAAATGAAGATCTCATCTCTTCAAGCAAAGGTCCTTTTCCACATAGGTCCAGTTCAAACCTATCTTGGAGCCCTTCTTCATTCAAAAGCTGAACAGCATTGAGGAGTACATCTATTCCTTTGTTAGATGTAAACCTTCCAACAAACATGAATTTGATCTTCCCCTCGGGACGCTTGATTACATCTTCCGGAGGTTGATCTACTGGATTGGTCGCATTGGGAAGTACAATAAGCTGCTCAGGGCGAGCCACTCTTTTCCGAAGAATTTCGGTTAACCGCCCCCCAAGGGAAACAGTGTGTTGACACCTCCGAAATAAACGGTTAAAGGCAATCCGGTAAGGCCAGGTCTTGAGGTAGTCTTTCAGATTAAGGGTCTGGTAAGGCTCCAACCCGTGAGGATTGATGATGGTACGGTCCACCACTTTCTGCATACCGGCCCAGATCGATAGCCCCTGGCTGTATACCAGATGGTCCGGCAGCTTTTTCACCTCAGCTAAAACCAGCTTTGAATACTCTCTCAACTCCAGGAAGTAATGCTTCTTCCCGGGTAAAGGGGGCAGAGAAATCTCCCGAATATGTTGCAGTCCTTCGAAAACCTCCACCCCGGGGTGCGGATGGATAACTACTAACTCTAATTCTCCTGTCTTAGCCAATGCCTCTACCAGCAAACGTGAATGCCGCTGCATCCCTCCTACTGCATGCGGGAATATACCATCGGTACAGAAGATCACTTTGAGCATTAGCTTCTTTGAAATAATCGGGTTTAGTGCTAGGTCAACCGGGTAATGATTTCAGCATGCTGTGGAAACTCTTCCGTTAGCTGATCCCGGTCTGCCATTTCAAAATCAGCGAAATCAAATCCGGGAGCCATGGTACATCCTGCTAAGGTGTATTGACCAGAAACGGGCCGTGCTCCAAACCAGGTTCCGGCCGGTACTACCAACTGAAAGGATTCTCCATCGGAAGCATTAGGTCCCAGGGCCAGGTTCCGGAGAGCCCCACCAGGATAGATCACAGAGATCTCCATACGACCGCCGGCGTAAAAATGCCAAACTTCATCGGCCTTCAGTCGATGAAAGGAAGAATGGTCTTCAGGGCCTAGCAAGAAGTAGATGGCAGTACCATAGTTCCGCTCTCCTGAAAAGGATTCCGGAAGGGCATGTTGGGGGATCACTCCCGAACTCCTGTAGGTTTCTGTAAAATATCCCCCTTCCGGATGAGCTTCCAGTTCCAGGTATTTGACCCAGTCAGCAACGCTGTTCATGAGCAATCGTGTCGATAAGTGATGTCAGGTGTTACTATCCAGGCTGCCAAGCCTGGTTCCAGGCTGAAGTTGACCTCGGGGCCCGGAGGTTTCTCTAAATAGGCATCCACCAGCATCAATGAAATGCCAATGAACTTGTCAGGACAGGGCAATTTTTCCCGGTATGCAGCCATTTTCCGAAGGTCTTCCTGCTGTGATTTCAGGTATTTTGGAACATGGTCTTCCCGCAGGCAAAGGTGGAGGTTAAGGGCAAAGCAGAGGGGCTGCTGCCAGTAAGCTTGGTAGTTATCTGGCGTAGGCAGAACTACGGCCCTTGGCTTGGCACCTCTCTCAAAATCATCCGCTTCAACCCTTGCAGTAGGGGAGGCCACTCCCCAATCCAAGATTGCAATGTCGAACTTCTCATGAGGAGGATAGGCAGTACGAACCGGATTGATCCGCACTAGTTTGCGGTCAGGCTGAATTTTCATCCCTAACCGGGAACGCTCCAACTCAAACTTGACCCCAGTCACAGAGAACTCGCGGTACAAGGCTGAGAATAATTGTTTGTGCAATTCTGTGGTTTCCTGCACGTCTATCGGATTGCGCTGAAAACCAGTGAGGAAGTCCGAGAATACATGAAAAAAATTATGGATCATGTTACCGAACCAGGGTGACTGGGAAGGCCATGTTCTTATCCTTTACTGGAATGGCACCGTCACCGGCAACCTTGACCACAAGATAGTAAACACCTTCCGGAACATCCTGATCACTGTTGTCACGACCATTCCAAAACACCTGGGTATCTTTGGTTTCAAAAACTTTGCGTCCCCAGCGGTCAAAGACCAGAATGGTGTAGTCACCATAACCGTGGTAATTGAGTTTCAATACGTCGTTGATACCATCACCATTGGGAGAGAAGACATTTGGGATCAGAAGTGAATCTGTGGCAATGGTTACTTGAGCGGTACCGCGGCATCCTAAGGTATCAACCCCCAATACAGTGTAGGTGACACTGTTCTCAGGGCGAACTTCAGGATCATCACAGGTAAGGCAATTGATGAATTCGTCTGGTGACCAAGTGTAAGTGACTTCCCCGTTGGCATTGGTAGCAAATACATTGAGCTGTACCCACTGCCCTGGATTAATAACTTCGGCTGGAGGAGAAGCGATCAAATTAAGGGGGATCACGGTTACATTGATCCCCACAAACTGGGAACAGTTTGTGAAGGTATCCGCAATCTGAACGGAATAGAATCCACTGGTGGAAGGACCCACTGTAGGATTCTGAGCCGAAGCATCTCCAAAATCGTCATTGTTTGTAGCCTCCCAGGAATATACATAATCTGGGCCTGCAGGATTGGGCTGAATGTCAAAGGTAAGGGAATCGCCCAGACAAATTGTCGTATCCAGCCAAGTACTGACGGTGAAAGGCTGGGTCACAGTTACGATCACAGTATCAGTATCTGTGCAAGCCAAAGCCGTATTGTTGATGGCCAACTGGTATATGGTCGTTGTACCAGGAGAGGCAATTGGTTGGGAACTGCCCGGATTTGAAAGGGTACTTACAGGCGCTCCTGCAATCGAACTCCAGGTATAAGTTTGTCCAGGGAGCATCGTATCCCCTCCTATGATGACACCATTGCCGAGGCACAGATTCATATCTGGACCAGCATTTGCAATACAGGGAGTCTGCCCCTTCAAAGTAAGAATCGTACATGTACTCAGTAACAATCCGAAAATAATCGTACGCAGCGTCATCGCTTCTCCTTTAGTTTTATACTTCATCAACAACAAAAAAACTAAAGTTTTACCAAATAGAAAAGCTAATGCGACCACATTCGAGGAACGGTTCAAACTCTTTTGGTTATCTTGCATCGTATTTATGAAGAAAATTGTTCAGAGCGTTTTACAGAAGTTGTTGGGCTTCCGTCGCTACCTCATCTTTTTTGCATGGTTCAAGATTAAGACACTCCGCCGCGACAATAAGGAAAAAGACTTCTTTTTTTTTCTTGAATTACTACCTGAAGATGCAACTGTTCTAGACATCGGTGCCAACATCGGTATTATGACAGTTCACATTGCAAAAAAATGCGTTAAAGGTCATGTACACGCCATAGAGCCAATTCCTGAGAACTTTAGCACTTTGGATTCCATTGTTAAACGCTTTCACCTCTCCAATGTCAGCCTCCATAACTATGCTTTAGGAGTTGAAACCGGCGAACTGAAGATGGTCATGCCTGAAGTCGAAAATGTCAAGATGCAGGGACTTAGTCATGCGGTACATGAATCTATCACCGAATATAATGAAGGTCAGTTTTACACCGTCCCCGTGTATACTTTGGATGGTCTCAAGAAGAGTTTCGGCACGGTCAGAGGTATCAAGATCGATGTGGAAAACTTCGAGTATTTTGTCTTCAAAGGTGGAGAAAACATGCTTCGGGAAGATCGCCCTGTTGTTTATTGTGAACTTTGGGACAATGAAAACCGGGACAATTGCTTTGCTCTTTTCCGGAAACTGGGATTTTCGATTCAGGTTCTCAATGATGGCATGCTGGAAAGTTACGATCCCGAACGCCACCAGACTCAAAATTTTTTCTTTTTACCAGAAGATCGGTAACCATTGAAATCCATGCGTATCCTGTATTATTCTCCCCATCCCAATCTGAATCTGAGCGATCCGGCCGGATATGGGACCCATATGCGGGAAATGATTGCTTCTTTCCGGGAACTGGGTCACGATGTGCTACCACTGATCATGGGTGGAAAAGTGCCTCGTGACAATCAAAATGCACCTCAAAACCCATGGATTAAAAATATCATCAAAAAGCTGATCCCTACCCGTCGCTGGGAAGCCCTCAAGGACAAACGCCTTTTGAGATTTGACCAGAAAGCACGGCATCAACTGGCTCTGTCTATTTCCCAGTTCAGACCCGACTTCATTTACGAAAGGGCCAACTATATGCAGGTCTCCGGAGTGAGGGCCGCCAATGAAGCCGGGGTGGTACATTTCCTGGAAATGAACTCCCCTTATACAGAGGAAAAAAAGGACCTGGACGGTGATTCGATACTGCTACCGAGAGCCAATGATCTGGAAAAAGAACAGTTGAAGCGTAGCCAGGAAGTAATCTGCGTCTCTTCCGCTTTACGTGATTATTTTCTGAACAAGCACCGGGTCGCACCAGAGAAATTCTCTATTCTTCCCAATGCCATATCTCCTGAGAAGCTCTTGGTAGAGAATACCGCTATAGCTGACTTGCGCCAGAAATATAATATTGATAATCAATTGGTCATCGGTTGGGTCGGATCGATCCAACCCTGGCATGGGATCCCAGCTATGATCGAAGCGTTTAGTCATCTTCCGTACGAGCAGCGAGAACAGGCAGTGCTAATGATCATCGGGGGTGGAGAAAGCCTTGGAGCAATGAAGACACTGGCCGGGAATAGCCCGGCCGCTAGCCGGATCATATTTACAGGCTATGTACCACATCCACAGGTCTTTTCTCACATTGCTGTCATGGACATCTGTCTACTTCCCGATACCAAATGGTACTGTTCTCCGATCAAAATATTTGAATATGGAGCCATGGGCAAAGCCATCATCGCTTCGAACCACTCCGCAGTACTGGATGTGATGGAACCCGACCTCGATGGATTGATCATCGAACCTACTCCGCAGGCCCTGAGCTTGGCCTTGCGCAAGATAATTCCTAAGCCAGCACTACGGGAGCGCTTGGCCAGCCACTTCAAGGAAAAAGTACTCCGCGAGCACACCTGGCGTGCCAACGCAGAAAAGGTCATTGCCATCGCTCAAGACAATTATTTTTCATCAACCGCATCAATCTCCTCCGAATGACCGTTGATGTTGTCATCCTCGCCTACACTTTAGACTCATCTATTTTTGAGATGAACTCTGCAGCGATTGAGAGTTTGCGTTCCGGGGAGCCGGATCTTGACCTGCAAATTATAGTGGTAGAATCAAACCCGGGTTGGCAGGCTTTCAGGAATGGAAACAAGGATTTAGTAAAACTTCCCGGTCGTTCTAAAGAAGCCATAAGCAGCGGTCAAGGGTACGGGCCTGGGGTTAAAGTCCTTGTCCCAGAAGAAAAATTCAACTTCAACCGCTTCAACAACTTGGGGATGGCATGCGGGAGTGCCGATTGGATCCTCTTCAGCAACAACGACGTCCTCTTTCACCCAGGCTGTATCAGTGCCATGCTGGCCGAGTACCAGAAAAATCCGGAGATCGTTTCCTTTTGTCCAGTAGACCCCAACTCACCCTACACCCCTCCCGGGACATTCAAACCTGACAAAAAAATCGTTCCTGGTTATCTTGTGAGGGTACATTTTACCGGTTGGTGCTTTCTCACCCGCAGATCAGTATTTGAAATAACAGGGCCATTTGACACCCGCTTCGACTATTATTTCGCCGACGATGATTTCTGCATGGTTTTGCGGCAACATAACCTTATCAATGCAGTCATCCCTCATGCCCAGGTCTCCCATCTTGCAAATATTACATCTAAAAAGTTATCCTTCTCGATCAGCGATAAATTCAAAATCGATCAACAAAAATTCCGGGATAAATGGGGCTCCCAACGTCTGATCGCCTGGAAGAACCGCTTGTCAAAATATCTCCTTCAGCCCTTGGGAATGCATGGAATAATTCACAAACTTTACCGCCCTAAAAGCCTTCTCATGCATTGGAAATCAGCTACGGCGGCGGAACAGGAGCTATGATCAAATCAAAACTTGGAGTGAGCTACTATCTCGATGTGCTGAAGCATTTGGTTGATGTCCGACAGTATTTATTTATCGCGGAGGTAAAATAAAAATCCTATGTCCCGACTTGGCTCTGATATCAAGAGAATATTGATCACCGGAGGTGCAGGCTTTATCGGTTCAGCTGTGATCCGGGAACTGCAGAAGTACGATGTGGAGATTCTGGTCATTGATGACCTCTCTTTTGGTAACAGGAATTTCATAGATCTACCAGACTCCCATTTCCTGGAATTTGACATTCTGGAATTTGATCGGTTAAACCGGGAATTCAAGGCCTTTGATCCCCACTGGGTTATTCACCTGGCAGCGGTTCATTTTATCCCTTGGTGCAATCAAAATCCCTACAAGGCAGCTGATATCAATATCCACGGCACCATACGGGTGCTGGATGCCGCCAAAAGAGTTTCCAGTTTGCGCGGTATTTTCTTTGCTTCCACCGCTGCTGTATACGGCATTGCAGATTTTGCTGTTCCCGAGACCCACCCTACGGACCCTCTGGATATTTATGGCTTGAGCAAACTCACCGGTGAGCGCCTCATACAAGGATGGCAATCAGAAACAGGGATACCTTCCGTAACCTGCCGCTTCTTCAATGCATTTGGTCCCAACGAAACCAATCCTCACTTGATCCCCGAAATCGCGGATCAGATCAATGCTGGAACAAAGGTGCTTCGACTCGGAAACCAAAAGCCCAAACGGGACTTCATTCATACCAATGACATGGCCCAGGCTGTGACCGCGCTCTTGGAGCAATTCACCGATGGATACGATGTCTTCAACCTAGGCCGGGGAATTGAATACAGCGTACTCGAAGTGGCAAGGGCATTCGGGGAAGCATTAGGGGAAGAGATAAAGGTGGAGATTGATCCGGCCAAAGTGCGCAGCACGGACCGCCTGCATTTACTGGCGGACATCTCCAAACTGAAAGCGTTTTCAGGTTGGGAGCCAAAGATATCTCTTGGAGAGGGGATTAAGACTTTAATCTAAGACCTCAAAATTCCAGTCCCCTACCCTTCAGAAACTCCTTCCAATCCTCAAACTGCTGTCCTTTGATCACCCGGGGAAACTTGACTTGTCCCCCCTGCTTGCCAGTGCGGGACAGGAATTCATTGAACCAACCAGTGGGAACCATGGTCACGATCATCTGCTTGAGAGCGTGGGTACGCTCAACCACATAATCGTCATTGAGGAGTTTGATCTCTTCGTCCAGTCGCTGCTGGACCTTTACCGGTTCAATCTCATTGTTACAGGCGATGAACCAATGGTGACCAAATTCACCATTCTCAGCCAAGCCAGCAACAGTAAATTCGTCAAATCTTTCACCGAAGGCCCGGGCTGTGTTTACGACCCCTTGGGTCATGTTGTCTACAGAGAGATGCTCTCCAACCAAGCTTAAAAAGTGCTTGGTCCTGCCATCAATAATGATCTCCACCGGGTCCAGCGAAATGAATTTCACGACGTCTCCGATCAGGTACCGCCAGGCACCTGAACAGGTACTCATCACGACCGCGTAACGTACATCCATCTCCACTTCCTCCAGAGAAAGAGTTGGAGTGTGGGGAGTGAGCGGCAAACCATCTTCCCCCATGTGTACAGAATCAAAGGGAATGAACTCATAATAGATCCAGTTATTGGTCAAAAGTTCCATCCCCTTGGCTTCAGGATAGGTTTGCTGAGCAATAAAGCCTTCCGATGCGAGATAAGTTTCGATAAAATGTACCTTCTTCCGAAAGTGCTTGTTCAGGGTATCTACATAGGGAGATATGGCTACCCCACCGTGGAGATAGACCTGGAGATTGGGCCAGATATCATGAATTGACTCTACTTGGTAACGTCTTTCGATCTTTTCCATAAGGATAACCATCCAAGCAGGGACGCCGGCAATGATCCCAATGTCCCATTTGGGGGCATCCTGGACCATAAGTGCAAGCCGGTCTTCCCAATCCGGGACCATAGAGATCTTCTTTGGGGGCTTGGAAAATGCGCGGACCAATGGCGGCATGTGCTTGACATTGATGCCGCTGACATCTCCTCTGAAGTGGTTTCCGTGGTCTTGGAGCTGGGTTGAGCCTGAAAGGGTCAGGGTCTGGCGCTGGTAGATATTATGATCAAGGTCGTACTTGCTAAGGGTGATCATTTGCCGGATCGAAGCACGACGAACAGCCCTTACCATGTCCTTAGTCACCGGAATATGTTTGGAGGGAGCTCCAGAAGTACCCGAACTGAGAGCAAAATACTTGACCCGACCAGGCCATGCAACATCCAACTCCCCCTGTTCTGCCCGTCTCCACCAAGGGTGCATTCCATCGTAATCCACCATAGGAACACCAGCCTTGAAAGTTGCCTCAGGATCGTCAGCCTTAAGAATTTCAGCAAATTTATAGTGGCGGCCAAAAGAGGTATGCTTCGCCTTATTCAGCAATTTGATGAAAGTATCCTTCTGCCTTTGAATAGCAGGTGTGTTGTTGATATTTATCCTCGAACTGATATGTGCACCACGCTTCAGGATATTCCCCACAATCGGCCCAGGAAGCCTTGTTCGGAGCTTTTTATCCGGAATATTGATCTCTTGGTTTTTGTTCGACTTCATGGACAAATACATTAATGTCAGACTGGAAAATCCCAATGAATTTGATCTCAAGATACGGAAAAATCCATTCTTTCAGGAAATGCGCTTCCCCTCTCCAGCGGCGGAGCAGTGGGTTAAATGGGGCTATCAATCCTTAAGCTCACTGCTCTGAAGCCAACTGCTGTCATATCAGTTAAGAGAAGACTCCCAACTTCCCCTTACCAAACTGCCACGCTGTTCATCTTTTCGGATCAAGAGGCTGTGGTCGATCTCTTCTTGCATTTCCTCCACATGGGAGATCACCCCGACAATGCGCTTCTCTTTTCGGAGTTGCTTCAAGGTATCAAATACCAATGCCAGGGTATCCCGGTCCAAAGTGCCAAACCCTTCGTCCAGAAAAAAGAAGTTTTGACTACTTCCGACCCGGTGGGTAATACTGTCTGCCAGCGCAAGGGCGAGACAGAGAGATGCCTGGAATGTTTGTCCCCCGCTCAAAGTTTTCACACTTCTCAACCGCCCTCCATTCAAATTGTCCTTTACCTGAAAATCGTTTTTTTCATCTATCTCCAGCGACATCTGGTGCCGGGTTAATTGCCGGAACCTGACGTTGGCCCGTTGGCATAGCTCTCTCAGGTAAATTGTAGAGACATAGTTAACAAATCCTGACCCTCTGAAAAGACGCTCAAGAACCTTGAGGTTGTCAGCCCTCATCTGCAACTTCCTAAGTCCTTCCAGCAGGGCCTTCCGCTTTGCCATCTTTTCCCGGAAGTCTTTTGCTTTGAATTTCAATTCAACCAAGTCCCGCTCCAGTTGGCTGCGCAGTTTTTTCCCCTGCTCTAAGTCTTCGACTGCCTTTGAGTGGATATCAGGATCATAAGTTCTCCCGGCCTCTTGTTTCTGATAAGTATTCCTTTCTGTCCTGACACTTTCCAGTTCCTTTCTGAAAATGCGTATTTCTTCTTCTTCTTTCTCCGGATCCAATTTCCAGCTCAATATTTCCTCAGCCTCCTTCAGGTCACGCAATTGGTACATTTCCATCTTTTGTTTCAATGCACGGTCCAACTGCTCCAATTCTGATGCTATCCGCTTCAATTCCCTTCCTCCAAACTCCAGGTCTTTTTCCAGGGTTCGGCAGGTTTCTCGCTTTGTCTCCAGGGCAGACTTTACAGTCTCATATTCCCGCATAACCTGCTGAAAACGTGTACTGAGCCCGTCACTTTGACCTTGAATTTCTTCCAGCGGTCTCTCCTGGTAATGTTCGTATTTAAAGTGCTTTAAAGATACATTCCGAGTTTCAAATCTAGCTTTACTGGTTGAGTAGTCTACATGTATTTCATTCAGGGCAGTCCGGGAGCGGTCAATCTCACCCTGCTTCTTGTCAATTCGTCTCCTCAATTCCCCCAATTCTCTTTCCCATGTCCCCAAATCTTCCCGCATCCTTCGTTCTTTTGCCATGAGCACCTCAAGTGCTTCAGGCTGATCGGGTCGAAATCCTTCCCAATTGAATTCATCCAGATGATATTTAACCGCCTGCCGACGCAATTCAGCAGTTGCCTTTGTCTTTGCGAGGAGTTCCCTATGTTCTTTGCTTTGGGATTTCCACCCGTGAAGCTCAATCTTGAGCTCATTGAGTGCCAGGAGTCGTCCTTCAATAGCGAGGATTCGCTGTTCCAATACTTCCAACTTGTCAGATACCCCTTCGGAGTGAAATGGAGACGGATGATCGGTCGCGCCACACAATGGGCATGGCTGTCCCTGTACGAGGTCTTCGGCAAAACTGGCCAAGCCACTTTGGAACTGCAGGTCCTGGCTTTGTTTTCGGTATGCATCCTGCTGCATCTTGAGTTCCGGGATCGCAGCCTCAAGTACTGTTCCAATACTTTCCAGGGACCATTCGCTACCTGTAACCAACTTTTGTACCAGGGGCTGACTGACCCAATCCAGCATTTTTTCCTTGCCCTTCTCCCTCTTTTCTTGTGTCAATTGCTGCTCGATCATTGATTCCTCAAGAGCTTCCTCCTTGTGCTTGAGTTGATCAAACCAGGAACGCAGCCCCATCAAGAGTTCTCTGTCCGGTAATTCCTCGCGCTGCACCTTGACTTTCCTCTCCAGCGCATCTTCTCCCTCCTTCAAGGCTGTCATTTCTTGCTGCTTTTTTTCTAACAGGGCATTGCCCTTCATCAACCGTTCATCGAGCGTTGTTAATGTTTGTTCTAACCGGATCATTTCGGAGATGGTTTTAAGTTCTTCCGCCTGGGACCGTAGGTCTTCCCGCTTTTCATAAGCTTCCTCCGCTAACCTGTACCTCTGCTCCAACTGGCTGATCTCTCTCTCCAAAGGCTCTTTCCGGGATTTCATGGTCAATTGTCTTTTTTCCAGTTCCGCCTGCCTGGTCAAATAATCCTTTTGCCGGGCTAAAGGTTCGCCAATCGCATTCATCACTTTGCTGTACCGCTTCAGACGGGCCTCTCTTTCATTGAATTTTGATTCCAAGGGTTTCATGGAGTCCAGCTTCTTCTGCACATCTGCCAGGCGGTCTTTGATCTCCTTGAGTTGCTTTAATTCGGATTCTTGCTTTTCCAAGGCCCTTAAACGGAGTTCCAACCTGGACAGGGCTTTCTGTTGCTCCCCCTTTTTCTCTTCCAACTTTTCTAACTCTTCCTCTGTGATTTCGGGGACTTCCTGCAAACTCCCCTGCGTTCGACTCAAAGCATGTTCATTTTCCTCGCTGAGTCGCTTTGTCGGCCCAGCGAGGTCAAAGCGGTGAAGTTCAAATAATTCCTGCAGCATCTGGGTGCGGTCCCCAGCCTTCAGGTGCAGGAATTCCTGGAATTTCCCCTGAGGAATGATGATCGTCTTGATGAAATTCTCATAGCTAAGATGAAGGATCTGGGATGCATCGTTGCTTGGCAAGGGAATCCATTCCGTTCCGGACCATCGATAAGCAATCCGATCGTAGGTCCCTACCTTTTGAAAGTTCTTCGAATTGCGGCTGCTCCTTACTTCAAACTTGTATTTCCGATGGTCATGGCCTGCGCTGAATTCAAACCCGATGAACAATCGGTCCGACTGGAGATTCATCATGTTGTAATTGCGTCCGCTTTGTCCCATGCGTTCTATCTTGCCATACAAAGCAAAGGTAATCGCTTCGAGCAATGCTGATTTTCCACTCCCAACTGCACCGAAAATACCGAAGAGCTTTCCTTCGGTCAGCCGTGCAAAATCGATAACAGCTCTTTCCCGGTAGCTGTAAAGCCCTTCAATTTCCAGTTTTACAGGTATCATTCGCTTACCTCCAATTGTAGTACCTCTTCCAGTAGTTCCATGATCTCATTGCTTGGTTTGACTCCCTCACGCTCTTCGAAGTATGAGCGGAACAGATCCTTCCTTCCCTTTGTTGGGTCGATGTCCGGCCCATTGAGTTTGCCGGTGGCCTCCCCAGTAATTTCAGGGATCGGTCCGACGATCCGAGGGTGTGCTTCCATCAGTCTCTTCCGGTCTACTCCCTCTATGAATGAATCGGTCCTGATGGTCAATTCTACATAGCATTCCTGATTTTCAGCCAACCATACAATCGCGTCATCGATCTTTTCAAAAGTCTTGCGCTCCAATGGCAGTCCGGCATTTAATTCTCTCCTGCTGAACTCAGCTTTTCCTCCTGGCTGTACCTCTCCGATCACGACATATTTTTTCTGCCGGGCCTCAGAGAAACTGTAGCCCAGAATACTGCTTGGATAAACGACCGGGCAGGGCCCTCCTTTCATCACCTGGTAACGGTGCAGATGTCCCATGGCTACATATTGAATGGTGTCGGGAATACAATTCGTATAGACTACTGAAGCATTGCCAACCCGGATGGGGCGCTCATCTTCGGGTTCCTCTGGTGGAGTAGTTCCCTCTGGCATCATATACAGGTGGGCTACAAGAAGGTTAACTCCCTTGGTATCGCAAAAGGTGCCGGAGAGTTCTTCCCAATTCTTTTTGAGCAGGTCACGTATCTCTTCTTCATCACCAAGTGCTTTGCGAGCGCGCGTTTCGTTGGTGTATGGGGTTAAAAAAAGGCGTATGGGATAGGGTACCCCTGGGAGTTGGAGCTCTGCGAACCCAGGCGCTGACCGAGTAAGGGCCAAGCCTGTATCCAACTCAAAGGTAGAATGTTGACAGTCCGGAAATCCGGAAAACAGGATCCCACTTGCTCGGGCCAACGGATCCGGCGCTTCTACCCGCTGGGGAGAATCATGGTTGCCGGCGATAGCTACTACGGCCCTTTTTCCATTGTTGCTCAAGTCTTTAACAGTTCGGAAAAAGTCTTCTACCGATTGGTTGGGAGGATTGAAGGAATCGTAGAGATCACCTGAAATCAGCACAAGATCAACCGATTCTTCATCCGCGATCTGGCAAATCTCTTTGAGTACAGCCCGCTGTTCCTGGCTACGGTCAAACCTTTCCAAGCGTTTTCCTAAATGCCAATCTCCTGTGTGTAGAAATTTCATGTCCGAAAACTCCGGAGATTACTTTTATCCTCCAACCCGATTTATCTACACTTTGGAGGATAAAAAAGACTTTATGGCTGGAAATGGGAAATTTGGAGCTGCTACATTTGTGTGAATGTTAGGTATAGTCAAAGATCTATTATCATTACCCTATGTCAATTAAAAGAACAGTTTACGACAAGGAGTTCAAGATTCGAGCGGTTCGCCAGATTTAGGAGACCGAAAGCACAGCAGTCCTGGTCAGTGAGCTTGGAATACGTCCGGAATTGCTTTATCGCTGGCGTGGCGCCATGCAGAAAGAGGAATCCAAGCGGTACCCCGGCCACGGGAACAAGGCGATGACACCCGAAGAGGCGGAACTTGCAAGGCTCTCAGAATCGGCAAGAGTGGCTGCTATGCTTGGCGCAAGAGGCCCGAATCGGCGCGTTCGCTGGAGAGAAGATCGCCATCCTGATCGGGGAGGTGTTCGACCAGAGCAAGGGCAGCTACGGCAGTCCGCGGGTGACCAAGGCACTGAATATGGCCGGGATAGCCATTTCACGGCCGAGGGTAGCCCGATTGATGAGAAAGGCCCAT
>JBFGVE010000029.1:0-25986 GCA_041565275.1 Bacteroidia bacterium | reverse complement strand
TTTCTTGTATGCGATAGAAGACGAATCCCCTCTTGCAAATCCATTTTCAGGATTGATATCGTACTCACCAATAACAAGGTCACTCAGAAGTTCAAAGGGATAGCGAAGGTAAACAGAGTCATAAACCAGCCATGAAGGCTCGTATCCGATAACCTTCATACCTTCTTTCACCTGACTTTCACCATAGCTAAAAGACTTAGCTTGGTGCATCTCATATCTTGCCCACCGCTTGGTCGAAAACTTTGCACGGTTTGCTACATACCCCTCTGCTCCACTTCCACATCCAGCAGCAAAAAACGTTACTACCAAAATAAAGGGTAGTAAAACAGTCAGAATACATCTCCTAGACTCCATCAATCAAAATACATCATTAAATCCATCATCTACAAACTCGCCATCCTGAGCAGACTCACCCTTCTTAGGTTCTGTAAGGAACTGTTGGAACCTAAATACGGCAGGAACTGTTGTAAGGGCGTTGTCATTACACAGACAAAGAGACACCGGCCTCTCCGGGCTGTACTTCATGATGGAAGAAAATGAAGTAGTAAACCCATTTTGAGAAATAGTGTACGAATAATCACCTGGCCAGCCTAATTTGTCGAATGGTTCTGACAAAAACCTCATCTTTTCTTCAGAGTCAATAATCGCAAAAAATATATCCTCGCCATAGTATACCTCCGGAAAGATAGTACTTGAAACAGAACCCCGGTATTTTCTTGATCTTGCCCAGGCTTCTATCAAACCCTCACCGGTTGTTAGTCTTCTGGTACTGTCTTTAAAGTTGTACCTGTTGATGATATCATCTCCAGCCCCAATCCAGAACGCCCATATACTTTCGCAACCTTCACAGTCCTCTCCAGCAATGCATTCATCAGTTAAGGGAATATCAACACAGGTCCTGTTTAGATTGCCTGGTCCCAAAATCAAACGCCCACTTATGCTTTCCTCTATCTTTGTTTCTGGGGTAGTACAGGTAAAGTCTGGCGCCCCTTGCATCAATTCAAGATATTTGAGAAAAGGGTCAAATTCCTCCTCAACAGTATCGGTTATTGCAGAATCAACTTTTGCGCTATCTTCTACAACATCAAGATACCCTGTAGAATTTGCGGGAATACGCTCGACATCAATGTGATACGTATTAACTCCTTTTATGCCCTCAATGTGAGAAAACTCGAAGAAAAATTGATCCACTCCTCCACTTATTTCAGGAGCTAAAAAAGGGCTTCCAACTGCAATCGGAGTTTTATCAAACTCTTCGCCTTGCTTGTACATATTACAGATTACGTTGTCAGGAGAAGTTCCGTAGACACCCTTCATAGTCACCTGAACTAGGTCTTTATTCCTAAGCTTAACTGAAAACCTCATCTGCTCTTCGGGTGCATCTGCGATAAGTTTGTCGATATAAATATTATTTACGTCAACCACACCAACGGGAACCCCCTGAACATCCATGGAAGGCGTTTTGGTTTTTCGCCATACCCTTATTTCATTGATTCCGGCAACCTTTTCTCCAAAACCATCTCGTTCAAATATAATTCCTACCTTCCCGTTTGTAGACTTGATTTTGATCCATTTGTTCAACATCTCTGCGTCCAATCGTTTGAATTCGTCAATAGATCGGAGAGAGAGAAGCAATGAACCTTTGGTATCTCCAGGTTCCTGAGGCATGAGGCGAGCGCACCCCGGACAAAAAATCTTAATACTGTCTTGTGGAGCAAGCTGAAAAATAATGGATGTCTGTCCGACTTCCCGATTAAATTTCAGGTTGTAACCATCCATCACACGTTCAACAATTTGACGTGAAGCGTTTGGACTTCCGCGCTGGTCATCCCCTTCATTCATTAAAAATGAGTAGGTAAGACCAGCGAACAGTAGTAGCAGTATGGTAAAAATTCCTTTCCTCATCAACTGGTTATGACTGGTGTAAGAATGCGACTAAACTAGACGTTCCTGTTAATTTTATGTGGAGACTTTGACTTAAAACATTGATTGATGGACAGCAAAAAATAGTGCCCGTTTAAATATAATTAAAAACAACTGAAGTACGCCAATTCTTTTGGAAAGAAGATACAAAAAAAGCCGACGTATGCCGACTTTTTCTGATCTGTGGAGGTGGCGGGATTCGAACCCGCGTCCGAGGAAGGCTTTAAAAAGCTTTCTACATGCTTATCCGGATTTTTTTATCGCTCAGGCACTCAACCGGAAGAGTACTCCTAAACGAAATAGCCTTTAAAATTTAAGAAACATAAAAGGCATCTGTTCCCGATCCTGCCAGGTGGTTGCGCCTCATAGAAAGTGCCGACAGGCAGACCATTTCGAGAGACGTCTAACATCCTAAGACTTTCTTAGGCTGCCAGAGCAAAGTTGTTGTTGCCAATTATCTTTTGAAGGTTCTCTTTTAAGCGCTACTCCCACAACGCGCTGCATGCTTACTTATCTCCGCTCAACCCGTCGATACCGTTCACCCCCGTCTCTCACGAACTGTACGGAATAGAATAGAAAAAGTTACTTGCGCTCCTCCATCATGTTATCAGCGTGAAAAGGATCTTTCACAACCTCAACCGTAAACTTAAGTACTTCAGTTGGAGTCTCAACTGCGTTGGAATAAACAGTAATGGATTTTGTTTGGGTGCCTACTCGCCCCCTTGAATTGAAGGATACAGATATTTTTTCTGATTCACCAGGAGTAATTTCTTTCCCCTGCGGCCAAAAAGGAGTCGTGCACCCACAAGAGGGCTTTACAGAAGTAAGGATCAAAGGAGAACCACCGGTATTGGTAAAATTGTAATCAAATTCAAATTTTTCTCCCTCGATGATCTTCCCTCCATTGACGTTCACTGTCTCAAATTTAATTTTAGGGGATTTCGTCTTTTCGGCTTCTGTGTAAATACGCTTGTACGTACCGTTGACAGTAAGCTGCTTACGGGCACCCTCCACTTCATCTGTATACAAAACAATCTGTTTGGAGAAATAGCCATTAGGACTGCTCGATGATTTCATTTTCTCACCGTTAATCTTTATCTCAATCTCAGATTCCATCCCGGGAGCCAGTATCTTGTGCTTTGGCATGAACGAAACCTCTGGGTCTAATTCCGTCTTTCCCAACAATATCTTGATCTGTTTATTCGAATTGTTTCTGTACTTGAATAGAACACTTTTGGATTCCTCAGAGGTCATGTGACCAACGTTTTCGATCATCTTTTCAAATGAAAGTGCACCACGGGGAACACCATAGTTGATCTTTGGTAAAACATCTTTGGGGGGAGCAGCCACTCCGACAGGGTCATCCGTCTCGGGAGCCAGTACTTTTCCCCTGATAAATAAAGTCACAGGGTCTACTCGACCTTCGTAATTGACTCGGATTGACTTATTGAACGGCCCAATCGCCTTAGCATTGTAACGAACAACAATTTCACCCGTGGCACCAGCCTTAATCTCCTCGCGCGGCCAGGTAGGTGTCGTGCAACCACAGGAAGCTTTCACATTGGTTAGTTTGACCGAAGTATCACTGATGTTGGTAAATTCGAAGATAAATTCAGCAGGAACCCCCTGTTTCAGGTCTCCAAACTCATGGGTATTCTTATCAAACTTGATTGAATGCTCTCCGGCATTTTGCGCTTTTAAAACAAATCCAGAGACGGCAAGTAAGGCGATTAAAATAGTGTACTTAGGCTTCATGCGGACAATCGAAGATATTACTATATATAGACCAACAGCAAAGATAACTATTCTTTCCGAACTGCTCAATTTTCAGAACTGTTGAAATTCTTTTCACCAACTGAGGGCAAGTCCGGATACCCGATCCGACCATGATAGATACTTACCAACATGTTGAAAACAACGGTTTTACAGTCCTCTAAATCCCTAAAGGTTAAGGCAGAACGCACGAACTGATTTTGCTCTACTTTAGAGCGAATGATTCCATTAACGAGTATCTGAAGAGACTCATGACTTTTTTCCCTAAGTGATCTCGATGCAGCCTCACAAGAATCTGCGATCATTAATACGGACATTTCCCTCGAAAAAGGCAAAGGTCCCGGATAAGTAAATAATTCCTGATTAATCTCTTCTTCAGAATGCCTCTCTATAGATTTTCGAAAAAAATATTCGGTACGGGTAGTACCGTGATGAGTTTTAATGAAATCTACCACCTCTACAGGCAAGTTATACTCATGTGCCAACTTGATCCCAGTGGAGACATGCCCAATGATGATCCGGGCACTTTCCTGGAAGGGAATATCATTGTGTGGACTTTCATTGCTCCCGAGATTTTCTATGAAGAATTTAGGGTTTTCCATCTTTCCAATGTCATGGAACAAGGCGCCAACTTTTACCTGCAAACTATTGCCACCAATTTTGTTAATTACGGCTTCTGCTATATTCGCAACCTGTAAACTATGCTGGAAAGTTCCGGGCGCACGAATAGACAATTCTTTTAGCAAAGGGTGGTTGGTATCTAAAAGTTCAACAAACGTAAGATCTGAAGTCAAACCAAACACACGTTCGAATACATAGATCAACGGGTAAGTGATCAGGGTAAGGAGAACATTTAAAAAGAAGAGGACCAGGTTTCCATATTCGATAGAAAGGAAAGACCCCTTCGCGTAAAAATTATATCCGATAAAAGATACAACGTAGGCCATCAGGATTAACGAAAGGGAAATGAAAAAGTCCGCCCTGTTCCGGAGTCTCAAAATACTGTATACAGCAGCAGCCCCGGCAAAAAACTGAACGAACATGAATTCGAAACCATTGGGCAGCACGCTACCCAAAAATAAAGAGATGATAAAATTCCCAAAAAAGGCGAATCGGGCATCAAAAAACGTAGATAATATGATAGGCACCATGCATATAGGAGCTAAAAAGACATAGTTCAAACCTCTCAATTCCTGTGTAAAATCAGTAAGCTTAAGGACGAGAACTCCTACACCGATCATGAGCAAAAACAAGGTAAGAATAAGTGCTAGCTTACGAGTACTTGTATATAACCGTCTGCGGTTGACACGCAAAAATAGTACTAGCAACAAGGTGACCATCAAGCTTAGTCCCAGTTGGCTCAGAAAAGTAATCCAATACGGGTTGAAACCAAACCTTTCCTTCTTTTCCCTGGCATAAGCTCTCAATACCCTGGCCTGCTCTTCATATACTCGTTCTTCCTCCCCAATTATAATATCCCCCTTTCTGACTTTCCCCTTCACGGTCGATATGAGGTTAATCGCTCTCTGCTTTTCGTCATCTGTTAGTTGCGCACTGAACCTTAAATTGGGCGGAAGACCAGGAAAAACCACTGTAGAAAGTACTTGTTCATCAATAGTATCTAGCTCCAGGGTGGCCTTTAATCCAGCTACAAAACCAGGAAGGCTCTTCGGTTCCAAGATCAGATCTGTCTGGTACATTCGTGTCTCGGAGGTTTTCACATAAGCATATTCTTTCCCAAGAGCAGTCATTGATGTATCAGTAAGGCCATTAGCATATATCTCGTCAATAAGCCTTAAGGTCTTAGGTACAAATGTTTCAACCCAACCTGAAACAGACTTATATTTTTCCAGAAATGCATCCGGGTCAATCTCATAGTCGAACAAAAAGATTGAATCCCGGATCCGGGCGGTAGAATCCGCATGAAGAAGGGACAGATCTACATACCTTGTCAAGAGGTTGGCGAAGTTATCAATCGACTCCAAGGCCTTAGTTTCTGCTCGGTACCTGGCCCCACCTACTTCCTGGAAAACCGCAGGGACACCATCAATTGCCTTTTGTCTTTCATTTTTCAATTCAGTTTGTCCCTTCGGAATCGAGAAACTGAATTCTGCCCTGAGAGTAGGTGCCATCCAAGGTTTGCCAATGTCATAAGAGTATTCAGGTACAAAATCCTTGGGTAGGATCAGGGAAACCAATACAACGAATAGCATGAACATCCCCACTCGAATACGGTAACTTCTTGCAAACCTTAATTTTCTTTTCTTTTTGAGAGAATCTGCCATAACAAGGAACAAGATAAAGTATTAGGAGGAAACAATACTGATTCCAAATCCTTTTTGATATGCGAAACGGCTCTACTATAGCAATAAGATTGTGGCTAATTGCGTATCTTGAAGAATTGAAAAGGAGGGAAGTTTATAATTGAATATGTACAGAAATAAAAAGCTGCCGACACCGAACGGCACCGACAGCCTGTACTTATATAAATCAATCAACTACACCTCAGTACGAGTCGACAAAAGTAATGTTTCATTTCTGAAAAAAAACAGACCTGATCGTGTGAATCGAGAGATCAGGTAAAAACCAATCACAGTTCGCATTGCTGAGACGAGCGAAATAATCCCCTGGTTTTGAAAGTACATACATGGCAAGTACTTTTGAGCATTAAAGATATTTTTCAATCCCATTAATGATTATGAGTAAAGATGTTTACATAGTAGCTGGCGCCAGGACCCCTATAGGAAGTTTTCTTGGCTCTCTCTCTAAAATTTCGGCCCCAGAACTTGGTTCCATTGCTATAAAAGGAGCGCTCGAAAAAGCCAAATTAAAGGCTGGAAATGTTGATGAGGTTTTTATGGGAAATGTCCTTTCCGCAAACCTGGGGCAGGCGCCTGCAAGGCAAGCTGCACTTGGTGCAGGTATTCCAAATACGGTTCCTTGTACCACTGTAAATAAAGTTTGTGCCTCAGGAATGAAGGCCGTTATGTTCGGAGCGAACGCGATCAGACTGGGAGAGGTACAGATTGTAGTTGCGGGTGGAATGGAAAATATGAGCCTTGTACCCCGTTACTTGGAGAACTCTAGAACTGGGAACAAACTCGGACATGGACAGATCACCGATGGCATGATCAAGGATGGATTGTGGGATGTATACAACGATTACCACATGGGGAATGCCGCAGAACTCTGTGCTGAGGAGTGTAACATCGCCCGTAAGGACCAGGATGAGTTCACCATTGAATCCTACAAGAGAGCCCAAGATGCCACCTCCGAAGGCCACCTCAGGGGAGAAATCATTCCAGTGTTAATTCCTCAAAGGAAAGGTGAGCCTATCGTTTTTGACACTGACGAGGAGCTATCACGCGTTAATTTTGATAAAATCCCCAACCTGCGCCCTGTTTTCAAAAAGGACGGAACTGTTACCGCAGCGAATGCCTCCTCTATCAATGATGGAGCTGCAGCTTTGGTGCTTGCAAGTGCTGAGGCGGTCGAGCAGTATGGTCTCAAGCCAGTTGCACGTATTGTAGCACAGGCTGACGCTGCCCAAGCCCCCGAGTGGTTCACCACCTCTCCCTCACTTGCACTTCCCAAAGCGCTAGACAGAGCTGGTCTTACCTTTGAACAAATAGATGCCTGGGAGATCAACCAAGCCTTTGCAGTTGTATCCATCGTTAACGAGCGCAAATTAAAGTTAGACCGGTCAAAAGTTGACATCTTTGGTGGAGGTGTATCCATTGGACACCCGATCGGGTGCTCAGGAGCTAGGATTCTGGTGACCCTGATCAGTGCACTCAACCACATAGATGGAAAATACGGTGCTGCCGGTATTTGCAACGGTGGCGGCGGAGCTTCTGCAATGGTACTCGAACGACTGTAACAAAAGAATCGCGAATCGTTACGTCCAGGCATTGTTAATTAGGGAACCGGGATTATGGATCGCACAGATCCTGGTCCCGGTTGCCGATTTTTGATCATGAATCGAGCTACTCATATGATAGGACTATTGAAGCTTACCATTTCTGCCTTTTTACTAATGATCTGTGGTACTACTCTGGCAAGACATGCCCAGAATATCAGCTCTTTGGAAGAAGAAGAAAAAGAGTTGGTCAAAATGGCCAATGATATCTTAAGGCATGAGGATACAGATTACAAAATAGCAGTCAATAAAAAGTTTATCAACAAGCTGACGGAAATTCTGAAACGTCCGGAAAGCTATAACTATCCCTTTGACTCCTTAAAAACGATTTCCAAACTAAGTCCCCAGGACAACTCCTTCCGCATATTTACCTGGTATTTTGTTGACCTTCCCAACCCGGAAGCCTATTATGCAGAAAATGCTCATTACTATTTCGGACTAATTCAGCGGAAGCACGTTGACCTCAGTGGCAAGATCCATTACATTGTGATCCCACTCATGGAAATCGACCGTCTACCAAAAGGATTTGAAAGCGCAGTTTCTGATAATTTTGCATGGTTCGGAGCTTTATACTATCAGCCCAAAGGAGAACAGTATATACCTACATACCGGGGACATTATTACAAACTCGTGCATAAGGGAGGTAGCGTCAAAGAAAATTCAAGAGGAAAAGAACAGGTCATCACCTACATTCCAGGAAAATACAAAGGAAGAACACTCAAAGAAATCGATAAGCTAAGTTATAGCAGTCACAAGCGGGTAAAAGAAGGGATCAACTATTATCTCTTAATGGGATGGAATGGATGGGACAATAAAGCTAATTACAAGGTATTGGAAGTTTTGAGCTTTGATCAGCAAGATAGTTCCCGCGCCGTCTTTGGCGCTCCTATTTTCTACTTCGATCAAATTCCCAAGGCCAGAGCCTTATTCAAATATTCTGACAACTCTCACTTTTCCATGAACCTATCTCATGTGAAAAGTGGTTTTATGAAAATGTTCAAAAGAAAAATGATTGTGTACGATCACCTGGCTATTCCGAATATCGCACGTGGTACAGAAAAATATGAACTCGGGCCTGATGGTACTTATGATGCAATAGCCTGGCTCGGAAAATATGGTGGATACTTTGAATGGTACCGTCATGTAGAAGTCGCAGAACGGTACCAGGCCAAGCAACATAAGAAAGCAATGCTTGAACAACAAATAGCAACTGCACAAAATGACTCACTAACCTTTCCCGATTATTACAAGCTTATAGGGAGCCGTCAGCAACGAAAATTACGCAAAGCAAACAAACGCGTTTTAGCTCAGCAAAAGAAGGATGCGGAGAAAAGGATGAAAGAGACCGGCTTGTACCTAAAAAGAAGAGAGGCTAACTGAAAATAGTCTATTCCATCATTGTTAGAGGTCACTTCGTGCAGTAACTTTGCAAAAAATACCACGAATTATGATCGATAAATACTCCAGAGTTGCAGTGATCGGTGCAGGAACAATGGGCAATGGAATCGCCCATGTATTTGCACAGAATGGATACAATGTTAAGCTGATTGACATTTCTGAAGACGCTTTGCAAAGAGCCATCGGTGTGATTGGGAAAAACATGGATCGCCAGGAAAAAAAGGGAATAATTACATTCGAGGAAAAAACAGCAGCCTTGGCACGAATCAGTACCCATACTGATCTGGCTTCTAACCTCAGCGAAAGGGACCTTGTGGTGGAAGCTGCCACAGAAAACCTTGAACTAAAGCTAAATATTTTCCGCTCCATGGATGAGAATGCTCCTGCTCATGCGATTTTAGCAACCAATACATCCTCTATTTCCATAACCCAAATCGCTGCAGTCACCAAACGGCCGGGTAAAGTGATTGGTATGCATTTTATGAATCCTGTCCCGGTGATGAAGTTGATCGAAGTGATCCGCGGATATGACACCAGCAATGAGGTGCTAAATGATATAATGGAAGTCTCAAGAGATCTAGGTAAGATCCCTGAAGAAGTCAATGACTACCCTGGATTCGTCGCTAATCGAATCCTGATGCCCATGATCAATGAAGCTATTCATACCCTTTATGAAGGCGTAGCAGGAAAAGAAGAAATTGACAGCGTTATGAAGCTGGGTATGGCCCATCCGATGGGACCGCTTGCCCTCGCAGATTTTATAGGTCTGGACGTCTGCCTGGCAATTCTACGCGTGCTCCATGACGGATTTGGAAACCCTAAGTACGCACCTTGTCCGCTCTTGGTAAACATGGTAAATGCCGGTCACCTCGGCCGGAAGACCGGACGTGGTTTCTATGAATATACCAGTCATTAAAAGGAAATGATGTCGTTGAGTACGATCAATAGCATCAATCCGATTACCAACCAGAAGCTAATCTGGAGGATCCACATTTTAGGCTTCGGCGGTATTTCACGTCCGGATACACCTTCAATGGTCAGAATAAGTATCTGACCTCCGTCAAGAACAGGAATGGGAAGCAGGTTCATGATAGCAAGCACCATGGACAACAGGCCTGTTATGGCCCAAAATCCCCTCCATCCGCTCGAGTCGAATACCCTTCCATACATCTTCGCTATTTTAACAGGTCCGGAAAGGCTCTTTTGGGGATTGACCTTACCTGAAAACAATTTTCCCAGTCCTTGAAGATTGCGCACTACACCTTCACGCCAAGCCGCTTTTGCTCCTACAGGAATCGCTTCTGCAAGGCTGTAATCCAATATAGTATAAAGGGTATCAAAATAAGGTCGCACCCCGATAATAGACGCAGTGTCTGTAGTAACCTGAATAGGAATTTGCTTACCATCTCGGGAAATGATTAACTCTACCGTCGTTTCAGGCTTTCCTTTCATCAACTCCTGAAAGTCATGGTAGTAATCAACCCTTTGGCTGTCCACCATAAACACCTTGTCACGGGAACGAAGTCCGCCTTCCCAAGCTAGAATTGGGTATGCAGGAAACCCCTCTGCCATATCCTTCTTCAAATCATTGGTGTCGGGGACATAAAGGATCGGTTCAATGGCGGGGAGGAACAGACCTGATCCCCTTTTCTCGGGTGAATAGCTTACAAAATTATCAATAAAGTCATCCGGGATGCTGATTGTAATGTTTTCCCCATTGCGGTCCACTACGAATACTATCTCACCGTCCATGAGAATATTTGGATCGGAAACCTTGTCAAATACTTCAATAGGTTCCTTATTGTAGGAGATCAACTTGTCACCTGTTTTAAACCCAAGGTCAGCTGCAGGAGTGCCCTCCGGCACATGAATCCCCCACACGAGATTTTCATTGTACATGAACTTGTCTCCGTAGGTGTATTTCAACCCGATGAAGATGATGATCCCAAGGACCACATTCATGATTACCCCACCTAGCATTACGATCAGCCGTTGCCAGATTGGTTTCGCCCGAAATTCCCAGGGCTCAGGATCACCCGCAACCTGCCCTTCATCCAATGATTCATCCAGCATGCCGGATATCTTGACATAACCACCAATTGGAATAGCATTGATCCTCCACTCGGTATCTCCCCGTTTGAAGCCTACCAACTTCTTTCCCCAAAACAGGGCAAACTGCTCCACCCTGATGCCAAATATTCTTGCTGCCCAGTAATGACCCAACTCGTGGACCACGATCAAGACCGACAGACCTAGCAGAAATACAAGTATTGAAATGACTGTTTCCATTAATTCAACTGATGGTTTATTTTTTTGCCTTGCCTCTGACCCAATCTCTGGCCCAGCGATCCGATTCCGATAAATCCTCTAATTGAGGATTGGCAACAAACTCTCCGGCAGCCAAGGCTTCACCGTTTAGTTCGGCTATTTCTGTAAATTCGATTTGCTCTTCAAGAAATAGCTGCACTGTGGTTTCATTGGCTGCGTTGAGGATACAAGGTTGGTTACCACCTTTTGCCATGGCAGCAAATGCGTGGTCCAGATTCAGAAAGACTTCCCTGTCAGCAGGCTCAAAGGTCAATGAAGGATAATTAATGAAATCGAATCTCGGAAAATCGTTTGGAAGCCGGTGTGGAAAACACAGGGCATACTGGATAGGAAGCTTCATATCGGGCAATCCCATCTGGGCCTTCATAGAACCATCTTCAAATTGTGCAATCGAGTGAATGATCGACTGGGGATGAACGATAATATCAATCTGTTCATTTTTTAGTTCAAACAACCACTTGGCTTCGATTACTTCCAGGCCCTTGTTCATCATACTGGCACTGTCAATGGTGATTTTAGCCCCCATATCCCAATTGGGATGCTTCAAGGCCGCCTTCACTGTCACATTTCTCAACTGGTCATATGAAAATCCTCTGAAGGGTCCTCCTGAGGCAGTCAGATAGATTTTCTCTACAGGGTTCATGTGCTCTCCTACCAAGCTTTGGAAAATCGCAGAGTGCTCACTGTCAACGGGAAGGATAGGAACACCTTTTTTATTCGCTAGGTTCGTGACAATCTCCCCAGCAACTACGAGGGTCTCTTTATTTGCCAAAGCGATCATTTTCTGGGCTTCAATAGCCTTTAGAGTAGGTCTAAGGCCAGAGAAACCAACCAAAGCGGTCAGCACCACATCAATCTCCTCTATAGTGACACAGTCTTCAAGCGCGTTCTGACCAGCCCACACCTTGACCGGCAAGTCTTCAAGTGCCTCTCGCACCTTGAGGTAGTGTGCTGGATTGGCTATCACCACTGCGTTGGGAAGAAATTTCCGTGCTTGCTCTATGAGCAATTCAGCTCGATTGTTAGCAGTCAGGACCGAAACTGTCAGCATATCACTGTACAATTCGACCACTTCAAGGGCCTGAGTTCCGATCGATCCAGTCGATCCAAGGATAGCAATATGTCGTTTATCTTTCCCCAATGATATAGGTTTGTAACCCGTCAGCAACGTTTCTGCTGTTGCTTAACCTGGGAAATTTATTCTGTCCACCGAGCTTTCCGATCAAACGCATATATTCTCGGGTAGAATTCAAAGACAATCTCCGCACCACGGCTGATTTTAGCATGTTACCTCTTCTAAGATCATCATAGTAACTATTCTTCTTCCGGAGATATTCGTCTAATACTACTGAGAAATGACCTAGATCTTCAGGTTCCGTGCTAAATTCCACGAACCACTCGTGGTAAGAATTACCTTTACCTTCCATTAACATTGGTGCGACCGTGAACTCGTTGATCCCGGCATTACAGACTTTGCAGGCATGGATCATAGCCTGATTCACTTCTTCAGAAATGACATGCTCTCCGAAGGCACTGATGAAGTGTTTTACCCTTCCTGTAACCTTAAGCCGGTAAGGGTTTATAGAAACAAATTTAACTGTATCCCCAATGTCGTAAGCCCAGAGACCCGCATTGGTGGTAACCAGGAGTACATACTGAACTCCGATCTCAACTTCGGTCAGGGTAAGGCGCCTGGGATTGTCTTTTCCGTATTCTTCCAAAGGAATAAATTCGTAGAAAACCCCATAATCCAGATTGACCAAAAGGCCCTCACTCTTCAACTGGTCCTGTAGTCCAAAGAAGCCTTCTGAAGCAGGGAATACTTCTATGATGTCTACCTTTCCTAGAAAGAATTCTTCAAATACCGGAACATAAGGACTGTAGTCTACCCCTCCCTGCACAAACAATTGCAGACCTGGCCATTGTTCCAAAGGCTTTTTACCTGTTCGTTCTTCCATACGTTCGAAGAACATCTGAACCCAAGGAGGGATTCCGGAAATCAGGCGAAGGTCTTCACTCAGAACCTCATCCAATATCCGATCGACCTTTTTTTCCCAGTCCTCTATACAATTGGTATTGTAAGAAGGTACACGGTTCAGTTTCAAATAAGCAGGAACAAAATGGTTGACAATACCGGAGAGCCGCCCCACTTTCATTCCAAACTTATTGGTCTCAAGAACCGGACTTCCGCTTAGAAACATCATTTTGCCATCCAGAAAGGTCGAGTTCTTGCTGTTATAAATGTAAAACATCAAACTATCCCGGGCCGCTCTGATCTGCTCACGGATAGATTCCCGGGTAATAGGAATGTACTTCGCACCGGAAGTTGTACCAGAAGTCTTTGCCAGGTAGAGAGGTTTTCCTGGCCAGGTCACACCAGCTTTACCGTCGCGGATGGCATCAAAATATTTTCTGGCCTGCTCATAACCTCTGACCGGAACACGGGCTTGAAAATCCTCTATAGAATTGACCTTGTTAAAGTGGTGGTCTGCTCCAAATTGGGTCAAACGGCCATGATGAAGGAGGTAATTGAATGTCTTCAACTGGGATTTCCCGGGATTCCTGTGCTTCCTCCGAATCGAATGGACCCTACGGCTCGCCCACCATTCTCCTATGATACGTTTCAAACTCATTGTCATTGCAAGGAGGCTGCTTTATCTCTACAAAGATGCAAGGATAGCAGTTCGAAAGAGATTGTAAAGAAAAGGATCAGTCTTTCCAACTTCTGAACCCACCTTTCCATCCTTTGATCTTAAACTCAGTCCGCCGGTTCAGCTGGTGGTCTGGTTCAGAACATTCCACGCCATCCGCACAACCATTGGTCAATTTACGTTCACCAAACCAATGGAAACTCAGGCGATCTTTGGCAATCCCCCGGCTGTTAATATAATCAAATGCAGAAACGGCTCGGTTTTTAGAAAGGCTTTCATTGTACATAAATGTACCGCGAGAGTCGGTATGAGAACCCAATTCCACAGACACTTCAGGGTAAGCCTTCATAAAGCTGACGACACGATCCAACTCAGGGCGGGCATCAGGCTCCCGGATATTGAATTTGTCGAAATCGTAATAGACGATGTAAAAGACACGACCCGGTGGAAGTTCATCCCTTCCAAATACAGTCTCGAGGGGGATTATCTGGTCACCATCCAAATTGGTCTTGACATCATATACCCTGGGTTTCAATTGGGGAAAATCAGATGATTCGACCTCTACTATGTACTCCTTCCCAGGTTCAAGATAAGCCTTGTATTCGGAATCCTCAACGTTGATCTCCCGGATGATCCGGACTTTTCCTGTGGGTACCGGGGATCCTTTGTCGTCTCTCAATACACCCGATAATACGATAGATGGAACCCTGGATGTATCACCCGGGGTTTCCTGAGTCCCACACCTGACCATCTCAATTGTAGCGAACAATCCCTCCTTGTCGGCCTTAGCACTGTGCAGCTTTACCCTTTCTGTTTGGTATCCTTCAGCGGCTACCACAATGTCCCATTTGAAAAGTGAGTCTAAACCAACAACGAATGCTCCTTCCCGGTCGGTAAAATTCAATTGACGTGGAATATCATTTTCAGCTAGCTGAACCAGGGCCATTTCTATGGGCTCTTGGGTTACCTTATCAAGCACAAGTCCTTTGTATTGATAGCTCCGCTTACGAAAGGAGTAAATATCGTCATCTCCCTTTCCACCTTCCCGGTTCGAGCTAAAATATCCTCCCTCCAGATCGTCGGCAAAAACCAACTGAAAATCGTCTCTGGATGAGTTGATGGGCGCACCGAAGTTGGTAGGTTTTGTAAAATTACCGTTTTCTTCCTTGGTTAAGAATATATCCAGTCCACCCAGGCCAGGGTGACCTTTGGAAGCGAAGTAAAGCACTCCGTCATTGGATATCCATGGAAACATCTCGTCTGCGGGCGTATTGACAATATCACCCAAATTTACGGGCTGGCCCCATTCTTTCCCTTCCAAATCTACCTTATAGATATCAGTCCCTCCATAACCACCAGGCATGTCAGAAGTAAAATACATTACCTTGCCATCACTGGAAAGGCTTGGATGCCCCACCGAATAATCAGCACTGTTAAAATGAAGCTCTTCAGGTTTTTTCCATCCGTCACCCCCCTTTTCAACCTTGTATATCTTTAGCAAGGTAGCACCTGCGGCATCAGAACCACGTTTCTTTTTAATGTAGTTGTTACGGGTAAAATACATTGCATCCCGCTCTGGTGTGAAGGTAACGATAGCTTCGTGGTACTTAGAATTGATAAAGGCATCGAACGGCTTTACATCCTCAAGTTGACCAGAGTTTTCAGCAATAGAACCAATGTACAATTGAAGGAAATAACGTCCGTTCCAGCCAAATGACAAACGCTCCTGATCCCTGGCAGAACTGAATATTACACTGGAATCCTGGATGGTGGGACCAAAATCTGACTCCGAAGTATTGATATTCAGGTTGGCAATTTTGTACCTAGTGGAGTCTTTGAGGAACAGGGTATAGGATTCGCTCCCCTCTAGCAGGTTTGAAGCCAATTCATCGCCGGGGTACCTTGCCAGGTACATTCTGGCCCAGGCAGCAGCTTCGTAATAATTTTCATTGCTCATGAGAACCCGGATCATGTACAAAATATTCTGACCGTCCTCATAGTTAACCGGATATGCCAATGCTTCACGATACCAACCCTCTGCGTTACTTGGATCATTGAGGTGCCGATAGCAGTCCGCAATCCGAAGGTTGACCTTCGGATTGGTGGGATCCTTCTTGATCGCCCTTTCGTAATAATGAAGAGCTTTGTAGTAGGCATACTGATAGAATTTTCTATCAGCTTTCCTTATTTGACGGTCGGGGCCACCAGCATCTAACAAACTGGAAGAACCCAGCAGTACCAGTGCTACAAGGATCCTCAATAATCTATACATGCCTGTAAATTGATTGCATTTATGACCAAATGATAATAATATGGCCCAACTACAAATATGGCTAAATTCGGAGGAGAAAGAAAAAACTACCTTAGAATTTCTGTAGGTGCGCTGGTATTCTCAAAGACGAATTCCCCTTTACTCCCCAAATCCACCAGGATTACCGAATCTTTATCCACCATTCCCGCCAAGACTTGGCGTGACAATTCATTCACCACAGTTTTTTGCAGCACTCTTTTCAAGGGCCTTGCTCCAAATTGAGGGTCAAAACCTAGTTCTGCAATCTTCTCTTCAGCCACTGGTGTAAATTCTAGGACAACTCCCATCGAAAGCATCTTTGCTTTCAACATGCCCACCTGGAGCCTTACGATCTCAAGGACTTCATTCTTGCTTAGGGGCGTAAATACAATCGTCTCATCAATTCGGTTGAGGAACTCAGGACGGATAGATGATTTCAACAGGTTGAAGATACTTTCTTTGACCTCGTCCATAAGATAATTCCGGTTCTCCTCGGTAAGTCCGGCAAGCTTTTCTAGGATCAGGAGAGAACCGATATTGGAAGTCATAATTATAATGGTATTCTTAAAATTGACCACCCGGCCTTTGTTATCCGTCAGTCTGCCATCATCTAGCACCTGGAGAAGAATATTGAACACATCCGGATGGGCCTTTTCAATTTCATCCAACAGGATCACTGAATAGGGCCTTCTACGGACCGCCTCAGTCAATTGGCCACCTTCGTCATACCCTACATATCCGGGAGGAGCTCCTATCAGACGGCTAACCGAATGCTTCTCCTGGTACTCAGACATATCGATCCTGACCATTGCAGAGTCATCGCTGAAGAGGTACTCTGCCAAAGCCTTACCCAATTCTGTCTTGCCGACTCCTGTAGACCCCAGGAAAATAAAAGACCCAATGGGTCGATTTTGGTCTTGCAAGCCGGCCTTTGACCTCCTTATGGCATTAGAGACAGCTTCAATGGCTTCGCGCTGCCCAACGACTCGTCTGCCCAATTCCTCTTCCAGACGGAGTAATTTGATCCGCTCGCTTTCCAGCATCTTAGTGATTGGGATTCCGGTCCATTTACTGATGATCTCTGCGATCATCTCGGACTCCACCTCTTCATTCAGCATTTTCCGGTCCGCTTGCACCTCCCTCAATTCATCTGAGAAGGCACTGATCTTCTTTTGGAGTGCAGGGATCTCACCATACTCGATCTCAGCGGCACGCTGGAAATCTGCCCTGCGATTAACTTCCTCAAGCTCAGTCTTCAGGGCCTCAATAGCCCTGCGGGAATCCTTGATCCCGGAGATCACGCGTTTTTCCTCCTCCCAATGTCCCCTGAGTCCTTTGGCTTCCTCTTCCAGATTTGCAATCTGGAGCTGAAGATCGTTTATTTTGGGTTGATCGGCTTCTCGCTGTACACCTGCTAACTCAATCCGCAAACGGCGGATTTTGCGTTCGAGTTCTTCCAGTTCTTCAGGCATGGAGTCGATCTCCAAGCGCAACTTAGCAGCAGCTTCGTCCATCAGGTCGATCGCCTTGTCTGGCAGCTGGCGGTCACTGATATACCGGTGAGAAAGTTCTACGGCAGCGACAATAGCACCATCTGTAATACGTACCCCGTGATGGGCTTCATAGCGGTCCTTAAGGCCACGGAGGATGGATATGGCATCTTCTACACTGGGCTCCTGGACCATAACAGTTTGGAAACGACGCTCCAATGCCTTGTCCTTTTCAATGTATTTCTGGTATTCATCCAGCGTAGTCGCACCGATCGCTCGGAGATCACCCCGGGCCAGGGCCGGTTTTAGAATATTGGCAGCATCCATTGCGCCTTCACTACCCCCTGCTCCAACTAATGTGTGGATCTCATCAATAAAGAGAATGAATTCACCATCCGACTGTTCAACTTCCTTGACGACTGCTTTGAGCCGCTCTTCAAACTCACCTCTGAATTTCGCACCCGCAATCAAAGCTCCCATATCCAGCGAAAAGATGATTTTAGATTTGAGATTCTCCGGTACGTCTCCCGAAACAATTCGGTGGGCCAATCCTTCGGCAATGGCAGTCTTTCCAACACCAGGCTCACCGATCAAAATCGGATTGTTCTTTGTCCTACGGGAAAGAATATGGAGGATACGACGAATCTCTTCGTCCCGGCCTATAACAGGATCCAATTTGCCATCCTTGACTAATTCATTCAGGTTCCGGCTGTATTTTTTCAGTGAGTTGTAGCTTGATTCTGCATTCTGATCCACAACCTGGGCACCTCCACGCACACTATCGATCGCCTTGCGCAAAGTCTTGACATCCGCCCCCTGATCCTTCAGAATAGCACCTGCCTTATTTTTAGTATCCAACAGACCCAACAAAAGGTATTCTACAGAAACATACTCGTCTTTATCCAGTTTGGCTTCTTTTTGTGCCTTGGCTAATATGGTCTGCATTTCATTCCCCAAGTACACCTGACCACCACCCGTTATTTTGGGGTATTTGGCGATCAGTTGGTCTACCCTCTGAGAAACATAACTGGTATTGATACCCAATTTCTTCAAAAGGGTCACCACAATGCTGTCGTCTAACATCAATAGTGCCTTTAACAAGTGTCCACTTTCCAGGGCCTGATGGTCGGATTGCTGGGCAATGGTAACTGCCTGCTGAAGAGCTTCCTGAGACTTTATAGTGTAATTATTAAAATTCATTGCTTGATCTCTGTTTAGTTTCTCAAGAATGTTCGGCAAAAACAGCTCCAAAGTGTTTCTGGTGCCGTTCTGGCAGGATAAATCTATTCAATGATGTCAATCTGACTGTACGTCCAAGGTTGGTGCAGTGTTGCAAGTTCTGCTCCTTCGGAATCCTTTCCCTTACAGATGGTTATCACCCCGAACTTTACCTCACGGACCGCCCTTGAAAGCCCAATAAGGTAAGAAACAGTGTATTTTAGCCAGACAGGGGACCGGACAATAAAGCGAGTGGAATAGAAGTTTTCATATCTTCGCGCCATGCGGATTGTATTCATGGGAACGCCCGAATTTGCCATTCCATCTTTAAAAAAGTTGTTGGAAAATGGATATGAGGTAGTCGCTGTCATTACAGCACCTGATCGGCCGGCCGGAAGAGGACGGAAACTAAGACCTTCACCTGTTAAGGTATATGCCGAGTCTGCCGACCTTCATGTTATGCAGCCGGAAAAATTAAAAGATCCGGAATTCCTGGCTGAACTGCGTGCTTTGAAGCCTGACTTGGCAGTGGTTGTCGCTTTTAGAATGCTCCCTGAACTGGTTTGGTCGATTCCAAAGCGCGGAACTTTCAACCTCCATGCCGCATTATTGCCGAATTACAGGGGTGCAGCCCCACTGAATTGGGTAATAATTAATGGAGATATTGAAACCGGAGCTACAACATTTTTCATCGACAATATGATTGATACAGGTCCCATGCTCCTGCAGCGTAAGTTGTCCATCCCCGATGATTGGACGGTGGGAGACCTCCACGATGACATGATGGAAATGGGCGGTGAACTGGTTTTGGATACCGTTAAAGCCATAGAATCCAATACGATTGCCCCAAAGCCCCAAGACCAAAATGCCCTCAGGCACCAAGCCCCAAAGATCTTTAAAGAGGATTGCCAGATTGACTGGAATAAACCTGTAAGGGATGTCTACAACTTCATAAGAGGTTTGAGCCCCTACCCTACGGCCTGGACAACCTTGGAAGGAAAAATGCTGAAGGTACTGAATACACGACGAACCAATAAAAGTAATACACCTTTACCAGGAAAAGCTGTGATCTCAAAAGGTAATAAATTATTTATTTCTTGTATGGATGGCTGGCTGGAGATCACTGAGCTTCAACTGGAAGGGAAAAAACGGATGAAAACCGAAGAATTTCTCAGAGGATATAAAGGAGGTCTAAGCCGTGTGGAATAACCGTAAAATGAGCTTTTTCAGCCGAGACTACCCCCCAAAAAAACCTGCGCTTTTGGTGCAACAGGACTATGCCCTTCAGTACTATGCTATTTTTACCTTTTTGGTAATGATCGTTGTAATGCTTAGGATCAATGCCGGGAAGGAGCCTCTCATGGTGGGCCTCGTCGGTGAAACCGTCGCCATCCTGCTCGGCAACGTCATCGCCAATGTCCAGATACGGAAAAAGATCGCAGAGATATTCTTCGTCAACGATGGTTTTTCCATAATCTCTGTCCACTCGGCCCTCCACCAAATCCCTACCAAGTCATTTCCCTTGCGGTTTGCTAATCCTACAAGAACGATCAATACCATCCAATTTCACTACGAAGATCAGATCATGCTACTGAAAAGGGACAATTGGGGAGAAGACTTTGACCTGATTTGGAATTGGTTCAACCAAGACCACATTGATTTTGTAAGCACTACATAGGTTAGAATTAAATTCAAAAACTATCTTTGTCAATATGAGACAATTAGAAGAAAAGAATACATTGATCACAGGAGGTACTCGCGGGATTGACCGCGGAATTGCCTTGGAGTTTGCCAGGCAAGGGGCCAATGTGGCCTTTACCTATGTATCTTCAGTTGAAAAAGCAATTTCCCTTGAGGAAGAACTGACCAGTCATGGCGTAAAAGCTAAGGGCTACCAAGTCAATGCTTCGGATTATGATGCAACCCAGACACTTGTCAAAGAGATGCATGCTGAATTTGGTTCTTTGGATGTAATTGTCAACAATGCCGGTATAACCAAAGATAACCTGATCTTACGCATGGATGAAAAGGCATTTGACCAGGTAATGAAAGTCAATATGTACTCCATCTTCAATATGACAAAAGCTGCCCTTCGCATTTTGCTGAAGCAGCGCAGTGGTTCCATCATCAACGTCTCCTCTATCGTAGGGGTGACCGGTAATGCTGGTCAGGCAAACTACGCCGCTTCCAAAGCTGCCATGATCGGTTTCTCGAAGTCCGTGGCTAAGGAAGTAGGCTCCAGGGGAATTCGCTCCAATGTGGTGGCACCAGGGTTTATCCAAACAGAGATGACCCAGGAGCTTTCTGAAGCTGAATTAGATGTCTGGTTGAATGCAATCCCACTTAAGCGTCCTGGTACGGTGGAAGATGTCGCAAGCCTTTGTACCTTTTTAGGAAGTGACCAGAGCACTTACATTACAGGACAGGTCATCCATGTGAACGGAGGGATGTACATGTAAGACTGCAGGTTTTCCTTCGTTCATATCGAAACAGAGAATCCATCGCATTGAACCTTAAATATCCATATTCTCTTGGTACAGCTTTGATCGCTGCATTGGTGGTTGGATTTGTCCTACCATCGGCCTTAGGTGCAGCAGGGATCCTATTCTCCTATTCTGAAGGATTGTCCACCGTTGCTTGCATCCTGTTTTCAATAGTGTCAGCAGCGGTATCTTTCTTTATGTACAGCGGGACAACCGGCATCATCCCGGTTAAGGTTGCTATTCCGCTGGCCATATTTCGATATCTGGTTATGTTACTGGTCACTTTGCTGTTACTGGAACCCAGACTGGAATCCAGGCAAAAGCAGTCTTCGGCACCGGTAATTGTAGTGCTCCACGACGACTCTAGGAGCCTCGCCATTCACAGGGATTCCAATTATGTCAGAAACGAACACCTTCAGCAACTGCAAGACTTTATGGGACAACTGCAAAGCGATGAGGTTATAACCCGGTTTTATGGATTCTCTCAAAACCTGATTGATGACATCCGCCCCGATTCTCTTAGCTTTGCACGGAGCAGTACCGATATTTCCGGAGCCCTGGAGCAGACTGCAAAACTTTACTCCAACCAGAACCTGGGGGCAATAGTCCTGATTTCAGATGGGATCCCTACCGCAGGAGTTAATCCTATCTACACTCTCGACAGGTTTCAATTGCCTATCTATACGGTTCTACTAGGTGATACTACACCTCAGAAAGATATCAAGGTCAAAGATGTTCTCTACAACCAGATCGCCTACCTCGAAAACAAAACGCCTGTAAAAGTTCGGATCAAGACTGAAGGGTATCCGTCAGGCCAGTTACAAGTGACGATCAGTGGTGAAGGAAAATTGCTTGGAGCGAAGAGCATTGATTTTAATTCTGCCGATCCAAACCCCGAGGTTGACTTTTTGATCAAACCCGGCAAAACAGGAGTTACTCAATATACGATTTCAGTTTCACCACTGGCTGACGAGGTCACCACACGAAATAATTCTCAGAATATTTTTATCAATGTACTGGAGACCAAGGTCAAAATAGCATTGTTTGGAGGCTTCTCTCACCCGGATATCGGTGCCTTACACAGCACCTTTGTACGGGACGACCGCTATGAATTGACTGAGTTCGTCCATAAGAATGCAACTTCTTTTTTCAAAGATCCTTCTGGATCCGATATGGGGAATTTTGACTTGTTCATTCTCCACAATTTTCCTTTCAACCAGAGTGACATACCTCTGCTCGATAAGATCAAGAAAGAGGTCACTTCCCGAAAGGTCCCTTTGATGGTGTTTATCGGAAAATATACCCAGATACCCGCATTGTATTCCAGCCTGGGAGATAAGTTAGGGATTGTTCCCAGCAGTCAGGTGAATACAGTTGAGGAAGCCCAAGTCAATTTTGCGTCTGAATATAAAAATCATTCGACTTTTACCTTTAATGATCGTTGGATCAACCTAATGAATTCATCTCCCCCTATATTCAGGAACCAGAGTGAATGGAAAGCGTCAGGAGATACCAGGGTGTTTGCCACAGCAAGGATCAGGAACATTGTTCTGGATTACCCTGTCTATGGGCTTCAGAACCACCTAGGATGCAAAAATATGGTGTTCGTTGGGGAAAACATCTGGCGAATGCGAGCACATACCCTGTTGGAGCAGAAAGAGTTCACCTCCTTTGACCAATGGATCTACAATAATGTCCAATGGTTGATCGTGAAGGAAGATAAACGGAAATTCAAAGTTAACCCCAGCAAGAGATTTTTTACAGGGCAGGAACCTTCCATCTTCAGGGGTGAGGCATATGATGACTCCTACAATCCTTTACCAGGGGTTGATATCAAAATGACTCTCATTTCACCGGATGGCAAAGAGGAAGTTTATTTCATGAATGAGATGGAAAGTGCCCGTTATTTCCTGGAGTTAAATAACCTGACTGAAGGCACTTATGAATATGAAGCTGAAGGGATCAAGGATGAAAAACGCATAGGTACAGACCGGGGGCAGTTTTCGATCGGAAAAAACAACATCGAACATTTCCAACTGACGGCAGACAACGGCTTGATGGAACAGATTGCACTCAGAACAGGTGGAAAATCCGTCTATGCCCGTGATATGAAAAGTTTATCTTCGGAAATCATGGCACTTAATTCTCTGAAGCCAGTGGTTAGCTACCAGACCAAAAGAACAAGCTTCAATGAATACCAGTGGATATTCTTCTTGGCCCTGACCTTATTGACTTTGGAATGGGTAATAAGGAAAAGGTACAGTCTAAGCTAGAGAATAAAGTAGTCAAACGCCCACCAACCTACAGCACCAAAGGCGACCCAGGGTCCCCATTTAAACAGATGGCGACGGATGTCGAGTTCCTGTCGATCGTATTCCGGGACCACCCGCTTCTGTGGCTGGGAATGACGCTGGTCGAAACGGGAGTAGTAGTTGCGTTCTCGTAATTTCAGCATTTTAATTTCCTTAAAGCCTTGTTCATAAGATACGAAATTCTAAGGATTATATTTCGAACCTCTTTATTGTAGGTCTCCCCAATCAAAGGCCTTCTCTCCTGCCTCTATCTCAAAGGGAAGAGTGTTTTCTTCGGGGGGAACTGAACAGGCAAAGCCTGCATAATTGTAAACACAGTATGGATTGTAAGCGGTATTGAAGTCGAGGTCTACATTGTTTCCAGCCCTTCTTGTATCGATATACCGTCCTCCTCCATAAGTAGATTTACCACTGGTACCATCACGAAAAGGTATAAAAAGGGTTTTGCTGTCCTTGGGGTTAGATTGGTAACAAGTCAGTTTATATGTCTTTCCACGGTATTTGAAGGAAACCCATCCGACCAGAATCAGGAGGTCGAACTTCCCATCTGTTCGGGCCAATCTAATGCGCTGGAATTGGGTATTCTCGGTGAATTTACCATTCATGCGCCAGGCTTTATCTATAGGGAAAAAATCGACCCCTTCAAAGAAGGGCTTAAGACTATCTGGAACAGGGGATTGGAAATCGGTCTTCATCATTTCAGACTTTTGGTCACGTGCCCGCTTCATTTCGATCAAGTAGGTATCGTCCGACAAGACCCACTGAAAGAGGAAAATGAGCCCCATTACGATAGCAACGCCTGATATGACAAATGTACTATTCCTCTTGTTGTTCAGATCCATTGGCAAAAAGCAATTTGAAGTAAAAGCTGGGCTTGCGAAGGTGGTCCCGCAGATCTATGTCTTCAAACATGCAAGATATCATTTCACTCAAAACCTTGTTTTTGCGGGCTTTGTTCACTACAAAATTAAACAGCCAGGGAAACCGGAGCAATTGCTGCATACGTCTCCCTAACTTCAGTTCGTCCCAAAGGCGGTCATAAACCTGCTGATCGTAGGCACTTAAAGATTTTCCGCTAAAGTCCCCCGACAGCAAGGCAGTCCGGGCGTGCTCCGCAGCAAAGTATCCACTGTAGAGGGCATTTCCGATCCCTTCTCCAGTAAACGGGTCTATCAGGGAAGCCGCATCTCCGATCAACAGAAATCCATCTCCGGAAATTGGCCGCTTCTTGGAACCCAGAGGCAAACCAAACCCCCTTATGTCATCTACCATCTCTGCATTTCGAAAGCGTTCTTCTAATTGTGGATAATCTCGAATCACCTCCTGAAGCCGTTTTTTCAAGTTTACCTTTCCATTGCTAACTACATCGCTCCGCATACCTACCCCGACATTGGCATATCCTCCCGGAAGAGGGAATATCCAAAAATATCCGGGGAGAAGGTCTTTGAGAAAATGGAGTTCAATAAAGTTGTCGGCATCCATTTTTCCTACGCCCTTGAAATAAGTGCGAACCCCGGCACAATAGTGCTTTGGCTCAACCTTCATGCCTCCATAGACTCTGGCAAAGCGGGAATGAGCACCATCCGCAGCGATCACAAGGCGGGCCTCGATCTCAACAGCTCCGGCTTCTTCGGACAACAACCATCGGTCTCCTTCTCGATTAAACTGGTCCAGCCTCACGCCTTCAATAAGGGAGATCTGTTTGTACTTCCGACATTCGTCAACTAAAAAGCTATCAAAGTCAATCCGCTTGGAAATGAAGCCGGGCGCCTGCTCTTCTTTACTAAATTCCTTTTTAAAAGGAACCCTTAAGTTATTAGAATTAGGAGCAACAAAATTGACTCCCCAAGAACCCAGTTGACCTGGGTGTGTGGAAAACCGATCTACTAGTTTCGGGTCCAATTTGCGGAATACTTCTACTACCTTTCCGGACAAGGCATCTCCACAAATTTTGTCTCTAGGAAAAATAGCTTTATCAACCAGGATCGAAGGAATCCCAAGTTTAGCCAGGCGCATTGCGGTCATGGCTCCACTAGGACCAGCTCCAATGATACAGATTTCAGTCCTGAAGGCCATGTGTTTCAAAGTTAGAGGGGAGATTTGTAAAATACACAAGGGCCGTTCGCAGTTGAACGGCCCTGTGTTATTACAAAGTGGCGGCGACTTACTCTCCCACGTTTTACCGTAGTACCATCAGCGCT
>JBFGVE010000028.1:0-25989 GCA_041565275.1 Bacteroidia bacterium | reverse complement strand
TAGTGGGAGTATTTCAGATCGAGATTTTTCATGTGCAGGTGTCTTCCCTTTTCCCCGCTCGGTCTACCGTTGCCCGGTATCCGGACTTTGAAGATCCCTCCGGCAGGTTGGTAATTGACTCCCAAGCCAAAGGCGTGACTCTGTAATGCAGCCAGGTCGGTATCCGAGGTATAGAACTCACTGGCGGCGGTGTGTATCCCGAAGGGTTGATAGTACTCTACGGCAGTCTGGGTGTGGAACCGGTAGAAGGGCACCACGGAGAGGAACCGCGTCATTTTTATGGGCAATTCGATGCTGGCTGTATGGGCGTTCATGCCCCAGTTGTCCCAGTATAAGCGGTAGTAGAGCCGCACCACCAACCGGTCGGCCAGGTAGCGGTTCAGGCGCACTCCCACCGGGATCTTAATACGGGAAGTTGGAAGCCTTTCCACCCTGGGCAGCGTCTGTTCCTGGAAAAAAACCCTGTGAAAAGGCGTCGACAAAAGACCACTCATGTAAGTGCTTTCCAGGTTCAATGACACCTGCGTCTTTTTGTCGAGGACCTGAGAGATACCCACTGAGCCATTGAAGGATTGGCGGTTACTGGTGGGGACCAATTGCCCCTGGTTTCGAAGTTCAATCGGATAGATCAAAGACCACTGGTCAATGAAAGCCTGGCCCTGGATGTTGAGCGCAGTATTTTCATTCTTGGAGAGGCGGCTGTAGTTCACTCCCGCTTGTACCGATCTGTAATCGTATTCAATGCTCCCACCGGCCCGGAAACCGATGGTCTGGCGAGTATCAAGTTTGCGGGAAAGGCCAATATTGGCATGGATACGCAGGTCTTCTCCTGAATCATCCGAATAAGCAGGGTCGATCATGTCCGTAGAAGCCGAAGTATAATAATCATAGCCGGCATCTGCATGTATGGTCGTGCGGGGATTGACGGGGATTGACATGATGATCTTCTGGGTGAAGTCGGTCAGGTGCTCGGTACCAACTCCACCGGTGACTGGTGAATTGTTGCCATCCTGTTCGTAGTAGCTACTCAGGAAATCGACATCAATTACCTGCCAGTTGGGGTATTCAAAGACCGCCATTTCGATCTTTTCAGTGTCTCCTTCGCTTGAATCGGCGGGTACGGAGAGGCTTTTGTTCCTGATCTGAGACTTGAGGTCGCCTGCAAAGAACAGGAATCCGGCGATGAGAAGAGCGATGATCAGTTGCATCCGCAACCTCCTCCCACCTTACCGCCATTGGCACCGGAAGCACCTTCACGGTAAGTATGAAAATTCGTTTCGAAATAGTCCAGTTTGTTGGGCGCGAGGTCCATGCAAGGATCGGCCAGGTACATTTTTTGGTACGCTTTGACCGGGGTGCAGCCAAAAGTAAACAGACCGGTTGTGACCAGGAGAGCTACCGCCAACAGCGACAGCAACTGACCTGATACTGTATTCTTTTTGATCTTATTGCTTGACATCTGCTAATGCTTTAAGGTGATCGGAGAAATATTGTTGATTGTTTTTGTCGATGATGAGACATTCAATTCCCCGGAGGCGGTTAACCATTGCGAGTCCGTCTTCGATGCCCATGACACTGATCGCTGTGGCGAGGGCGTCAGCGATTTCAGGATCGGAGCAGAGTACGGAAACGCATTTGAGAGCTTCTACGGGCCAACCGGTACGGGGATCGACGATATGAGAAAGGCGGCGGCCATCTACAATAGTGTAGTTCTCGTAATTTCCGGAGGTGACGACGGAGCCATAGGGGATCGAGAAACGGATCAGTGGGCGGTCCCTGTTTTCCGGGTCCCTGACCATGACTTCCCAGCCACCGCCCTGTGGCGGGGAGCCCCAAGCCATGAGGTCGCCGGAAGCATTGATCAATCCCGCCTCAATGCCCATTTGCTCCATGACGACCTTGGCCCGCAATGCCGCATACCCCTTGCCAATCCCCCCAAAACCAATCTTCATTCCTCCTTTTTGAAGGTAAACGGAATGGTCCCTGGGGTTAAGTTTGATCTTGCGGTAATCCATGCGTTCACGGAGGGCTTCGATCTCTGCGCTGCCCAAACCCGGATGTTCCTTTCCATCAAAAGACCAGTAGTCCCTGGAAAGGGTCCCGCAGATATCAAAGGCCCCAAAGGTCAGGCCGGACAAGCGGATGCTGCGCTCGATCAAGCTGTAGAGTTCTTGAGGGACCTTGACCGGCCGAATGCCGGAAAGGCTATTGATAAGACTGGTGTAGGAGCTTTCCTTCCAGGAGGAGATCATCTCCTCGATACGCTCGATCTCTGAAACTCCAGCCCGGATCGCATCCCAGGCAAGTTGAGGACTGTGGCTGACCGCAGTCAGTACAAACCGGCACCCCATCAGTTTGAGCTGGTGATGATGGGCCTTAAGGATCAGTTGATCACTGGAATTGGTGCCAGTGTTGGTGCTGGTGCAAGCCTGAGAGCCAGTGCTGGACTGGGTCAGGGTGTCGGTAGAAGCATTCATTTTAGATAGAAGTTTGGATTTGCCGGATAAAAGATGCGGGAGCCATGCCCGGGGTATAGGTAAATTCTTTGGTGACATTGCCTTCCCGGTCAAGGAGGATCACACGAGGAAATTGTCCTTCGGGATTGTACTTGGCCGCTTTTTCATCATTGTACGCCTGGATTTCCTTTGAGGGCTTGTTCCTTTTCTGGAAGGGGAAATCCAAATTGCAGAGGACCAGATTTTCGGTGGCGTATTTCTGAAACTCCGGTGTACTGAAAACGTCCCGCTTGAGTAGGATGCAAGGCTTGCACCAGTCAGATCCGGTGAATACCAACAAAATATTTTTGTCCTCAACGTGAGCGGTCTCAGTGGCTTGCTCAATATTGTGTAAATATTGTTGGGCAATCACCGTGGTCGAAAAACAAAAAGAGATAAATACGATGAAGAAGATGTGTGCTGTTTTCATGATCGAAATGATTGTATGTGTCCTTCTATTTGCGACCATGACAGGAGCGAGAAGAAAACCCCCTATGTCCAACGATTATTTTTTCAGAGTCCTTCTGGCCGGATATCCTGGAACGCTATGCATACCATAGTATTTGTGACCCCCGAGACGAGATAATTATTGTTCCTTTTTGAGAACAGGAGAGCAGAGGAAAAATTGTTAAATTGCTTGTTCAGAATTAAGATATTACTGAAGAATACGAGCTTGCTTATTTAACCCGAACCTTGACCTTATGAGTTTCAGAATCAATTCCTTTGCAGAGTATAAAGCTGCTTACCAGAAAAGTGTAGAAGATCCTGCCGGCTATTGGGCCAAGGTTGCAGGTCATTATCAGTGGCGAAGAAAATGGGACCAGGTCCTTGAGTGGAATTTTGACGAGCCAAAAGTCGAATGGTTCAAGGGGGGTAGGCTCAACATTACTGAAAATTGCCTGGATCGCCACCTGGAATCCCGTGGTGATCAAACTGCTTTGATCTGGGAACCCAATGATCCTGAAGACAAGGTCAAAAAGTATACCTACCGGGAGTTACATGCGGAGGTTTGCAGATTTGCCAATGTTCTTAAACGAAACGGTGCCAAAATGGGAGATCGTATTTGCCTGTATATGCCGATGGTCCCGGAGCTGGCATTTGCGGTCCTGGCATGTGCACGGATCGGAGCCATTCATTCAGTGGTATTTGCCGGGTTCTCTGCCAATGCACTGGCAGACAGGATCAACGACGCCACGTGCAATATGGTGATCACAGCAGACGGCATCGCCAGGGGACCTAAGCAGATTCCCGCGAAGCGGGTCGTTGATGAAGCCCTGGAATCCTGCGATTCAGTTAAAAGTGTGGTTGTAGTCCGGCACTTGGGTTGGGAACCGAATATGGTTGCAGGACGCGATGTTTGGTACCACGAGGAGGTCATTAAGGTGGACAGCTTTTGCGAAGCGGAAGAAATGGATTCGGAAGACATGCTTTTCGTCCTCTACACTTCGGGCTCAACCGGAAAACCTAAAGGAGTCGTTCATACTTGCGGAGGCTATATGGTTTACGCAGGCTATTCCTTCCAGAACGTCTTCCAATACGATGAAGGTGACGTCTACTGGTGTACCGCCGATATTGGCTGGATCACCGGACATAGCTATATCATCTACGGCCCCTTATTGACCGGGGCCACTACTCTGATGTTCGAAGGAGTGCCTACTTGGCCGGATCCGGGCAGATTCTGGAAAGTGGTCGGTAAACATGGAGTCAATCAATTTTACACAGCTCCTACCGCAATTCGTGCGCTGATGGCAGAATCGCTTGACCACGCCCTCTCTCACAGACTTAATTCTTTGAAGTTATTGGGAACAGTAGGAGAACCGATCAATGCCGAGGCATGGAACTGGTACCACGCTCATATCGGAAAAGAGAAATGTCCAATTGTAGATACCTGGTGGCAAACTGAAACCGGGGGGATCATGCTTTCCGGCTTGGGAGGACATAGTCCCATGAAACCCACTTATGCAGGCTTGCCTCTGCCTGGCATCCAGCCAGTATTGCTTGATCAGGATGGCAATGAAGTTACTGACAGCAATACCGAGGGCTTTCTCTGCATCAAATACCCCTGGCCTTCGATCCTCCGCACTACATATGGTGACCACCAGCGCTGCAAAGCAACTTATTTCTCTACCTTCAAAGGGTATTACTTTACAGGTGACGGTGCCAAAAGAGATGAAAACGGCATGATCCGGGTGATCGGAAGGGTTGATGATGTGATCAATGTCTCAGGCCACCGCCTCGGTACCGCAGAGATCGAAGATGCGATCAACCACAGTAAAGAAGTTGTGGAATCCGCAGTGGTCGGCTATCCTCATCCCATCAAAGGCCAGTCCATATATGCCTATGTGGTCGCAGGCACCTCCGGCAATGACGAGGCCGAATTACGGACACAGATCACCGAAACCGTAGTAGAAGAAATTGGTAAAATTGCCCGTCCGGAGAAAATCCAATTTGTACGAGGACTGCCAAAAACCAGAAGTGGTAAGATCATGCGCCGTATCTTGCGTAAAATTGCCGAAGGAACTGCTGACAATCTCGGAGATACTTCCACGCTATTGGATCCTCAGATTGTGGAAGATATCAGAGACGGCGCCCTTCTTTAGTATCACCAACCAAAAAATAAAAAATACAATGGCTCAAGAAAGTACTAACCTTCCTCCTACTGCCAATCAGAAGTCCAAAGGATTCTTTGCGAAGAACAGAGTCACACTGATCCTGTTGCTGGTCATTGCGGTGTCCAATGCAAGTATCTACCTCTATCAGAACAACAAGATCTCAGATTTGAGATTAGATTTTGAGAAGAACTACCAGTCCCAAGTGGCAAAGGTTGACAATTTGGTAGAAAAAAGAGTAGAAAGTGCTACAGTCTGTCTCGGCCGTGCCCTGTCATTTGCTTGTGCTGCGGAATTGGCAAGTGGTAACAAGCAACGGCTCAATCTGTTCTTCATAGATATGGTTCAGAATACCGAAGCTTCTCTGATCAGCATCGTCGACACCATGGGATATGTTTACCTCAGTACAGACAAGGACTATGAAAATCAGTCGATATTGGATGTCGTACCCTCCTTGCCTGGCAGAGTCAATGAACCCACATTGCTGAAAGTGAATGCCAAAGAGCTCCTCTATGCCGCCCCTATCAAATATGGCCGCCGAATTGGCACTTTGGTATTGGATTATAAATTAGATAACAAGTCTAGGAAAATGCTGGATGAGATCAGTGCATATCCAAAAGTAGAATAGTATTGCATCATAGTGGAGAGGTAATACTACTCAGCCGGGCCGTCCGAAAGTGTGGTGTCGCTGGATCATTCAATGTGGGCATGAACCTAAAAAATCAAAATTAGAATGAAGACTGCAGTACCATTAATCCTTTGCGCCCTCCTGTGGTGTTCAGATACATTTTCCCAATCGGTCCCTACGGGCATCTTGATGAAAGACATTCCAGGGGGAACGTTTACCATGGGAAGCAATAGTTTGACGGGATCGCCAGCCCAGCAAGCTGCCGCTCCAGAACATCAGGTTACGGTGAGTCCCTACGCGTTAAGTGAGGCCGAGATCACCAATGCGCAATACGTGGAGTTTTTAAATGCAGCCTATGCGGATGGATTAATTCAAATCGTGGTCGGCGTCGCGGGGCCCGACAATGGAAAAAGATTGATTCAAGGAACCAGTGCGTCTGCTTATGATGGAAAGACCTTATACTCACTCGACGGCACAAGAGTAATGAAAGACCACGACGATGGGGATGCAGATGACAACCCTTTTACAGGAGTGATAGAACCTGAAAACCCATTGAACATCGCTTATATTGATTTCAACACTGGCACCAGCCAGTTCTATGTAAAAAATCCACAAGATACCAGTGATTTTCACTGGTATAATCTCTGTGACTATTATGACTATGGGGCGACCCAAGGAACCTTGGATACAATCCTGAAAAACGACTTTGACGATTGGAGTGGCGCAGGACAAAACCTGTCGAATGAGTTGCAAGGCTGGACAGAAGCCGATCCCGCTGCAGCTGTGAACCTACCGACGCAGACGGAAGTAGCGAATTGGCCCGTAACATTTGTACGGTGGTGGGGAGCGAAAGCGTTTGCGATGTATTACAACAAAGACCTTCCCACAGAGGCACAGTGGGAATACGCCGCAAAAGGAGGACAGAACTATGTTTATGGGGTACACGATGGGACCGACGTGTGGGATGCCAATTGGAACCAAGTAGGCCTGCTGGTAGCCACTCACCATGTGCGTGCTTCAATTAGCGGAACAGCCAATCCTTTCGGGTTATATAACTTGGCTGGAAATGTATGGGAGTGGATCGCCGACAATTATGTTGAACCTTATGACACCACCCCTGTAACTGATCCGTTTATTGAAGAGGCGAGTTCCACGCTGCGCTGTTGGAGGGGAGGATCATGGAATTACCATGAAGCCACCTTGCAATCGGCAATGCGCTTTTCGGATGAAGAAGATCGGGGAAACGATCACTTTGGATTTCGAATTGCAGGGGAAACAACGGGCACAGGTATGCATGACGAAAACAGGAATGGCGCGTTCAGAGTCTACCCGAATCCTGCGCAAAACAGCGTACGACTGGAATTATCAGATAAGGAAGCAACGCATTTGGAGGTGTATTCCCTTACAGGCGAATTAATTCGCAGCGAGTGGGTAAAAGGAAATACTGTCCTCAGATTGGAGGGCCTTGCGAGCGGGGTATACATCGTAAAAGTAAAAGACACGAGAAAAAAATTGATTGTGAAATAGCACCATCTAGCCTCCGGAGCTTAGCCTGTACGATTCGGGTGAGTTCAATGTACCCAGTACCTTATACTCAGTAGGTTTGAAGAATTACAAACGTTTGGTTCAAATCCTGTGGAATCTTGGAAGCGGTATGTACCACGATAGGATAGAGTCTGTCTTAAAGGCTTTGACTGAAGATTTGTTGGTGGAAAATGAGTTGGATGTTCCGTTTTGGCTTGTTGGGCATTGAATCGTGTATTTCTCTCGAGGGGTCTTGCTATAAGGTCAGTCCTCTAGGAAAAACCTGGGAAGATCACCCTCTTCCTATGGATGCCTCTTAAAACTGGTAGATGCTTTTCAAAGAAAAAAGAACTAAAACTACCGATACCATTGGAAAAAGGTAAGGAGTGGAAAGCAAATCCCACCCCTTACCTTTTTGGGTATCTTCACAAAGTGTGGAGATCATGGATACCCGACAGGATTGATGATGTCAGGAACCTTGTCAAGATTGATCTTCTTGGTGCTACCATCACAAACCAAAACAGTTTTGAACTGATGCACAGAGCGAGTGCCAGCGGGCAAATTACTGGGTCTGAACTTGATGGTATTAACGATCCCAGGGATCATATCTTTGACCTTTTCATTGTTGACCGCGAGAACACGGACATCAGTTACGTTTCCGGAAGGATCAACCGTCAGTTCGAATGCTGCTTGGGCCAAACCGCAGTACTTGCCTTTGCGCAATTCCCGGCGAATGTGGAGAGCCATTTGAGCTTCACCTTCTTGGTACTTGGGGTTCTCAAAGCGGAACCCAGGTCCATTGAAGAAAGTAGTATTGTGCGAAGGGTCGGGACTCCGCTCTCCCTTGCTCACATATTTCATATCAGCCTGTGGTGGGATCTTTACTGGGCCTTCGTACTTGACAGTTGGAGTAGAACTGGAAATTTTGGTCGGAACTTTGTCGTTAGAGTTGAAAGGTTTACTGCTTCCACTGTTATAACTGACATCGTCAGAACCACCGTCTGAAAGGAATTCTTCGACTTCAAGAACCTCTTCCTTATCTGAAACAGCTTCTTCGACTTTAGCGATCGTTTCCTCAACTTCGTCAGGGACATCATCAACCATTTCATCGTCAATCTCTTCACCTAAATCTAATTCATCGGTTATTTCTTCAATCGGTTCGTCAATATCGACAACGACTTCTTCTACCTCTTCGATAGGATCGGAAATAAAATCATCCTCCTCTCCAACCTCAATTGTTTCAATTGGGCTTTCATCATCCGGAGTAGTAGACACTGATGCACCGTCTCCGGTACTAAGAGCTACATACTGGTTTTCCTGGGGAACTCCGGTACAGGGAATGATCGGTTTAACCTCAAAATAGATGGTCTTGGAACCATTTACACCAGTTGCATCCCAACGAACCCGCTTTATAATGTCAACGACTGATTTTTTATAGCATTCGTTCTTTCCGGTCAAGGTCTTTGCACTATGGGTGATCCCATCCGTTCCGAATTTAACCTCCAAGTAGATGGCATCATTACCGCAGCACTTGGTTTCTTCCTTCAACGTCGCGTAAATATAGCTGGGAACGGTATGCTTTTGATCACTGAAGATAAATGTCTTCGGACTAGCTGTCAGAGCAGAAGGGTCAATCTGTGCAAACAGGGTTGTATTGAGTCCCAAACAAGCTATGAGAAGTGTAAAAGAGAGAATCCTCATATTGGTATCATTAATTCTAATTGTATCACTTCACTCAAGCTACAAAAATAACATTAAATCCGATATCATCAATCCGATCCGGATCAAACGGTTAAAGGCGCGTAGCGTTCTTTGATTTCATCAAGCGTATCAAGGATCTGGTTAACATCTTCAGAGGTAACCAGAACCATGCGAAGGGGCTTGAAGTTGTGTAGACCCTTGAAATAATTTGTGTAGTGGCGACGCATCTCATGAATACCATGTCGAATACCCTTCCATTCGATTCCAGTCAGGAAATGCCTTCGACACACCTCAACTCTCTCTTTGAGCGAAGCGGGAGGCAAGATATCACCTGTTTTGAAGTAGTGCTTGATATCACGGAAAACCCAAGGGTTGCCAATGGCGGCTCGCCCGATCATAATTCCGTCTACACCGAACCGCTGCCGGTAATCAGCGGCAACTTCCGGTCCGCTTACATCTCCATTGCCAAAAATAGGGATCTCGATGTCAGGATGTTCTTTGACCTGTTGGATATGGGTCCAGTCAGCTTTTCCTTTGTACATCTGCTTCCTGGTGCGGCCATGGATCGACAAGGCTTTGATCCCGGCATCCTGTAAACGAAGGGCTACTTCTATAATTTTGATCGTGGTGTGGTCCCAGCCCAGACGGGTCTTAACGGTTACCGGCAGGTGAGTACTCTGAACAATTTCGCGGGTCATGTGCTCCATCTTCGGGATATTCTGCAAGATCCCGGCACCGGCTCCCTTGCACGCGACCTTCTTAACAGGACACCCATAATTGATATCTAAAAACTCAGGTTCAGCCTGTTCCACAAATCTGGTGGCGGAACGCATGGAGTCAATGTCTGCACCAAAAATCTGTATCCCTACAGGGCGCTCTGCATCATAGATGTCTAGCTTTTGCACGGACTTCTCTGCATTACGGATCAAGCCTTCCACCGAAATGAATTCAGTGTAAACAACGTCCGCCCCCAATTCTTTGCAGATGGCACGGAAAGGTGGATCACTAACATCCTCCATAGGTGCCAGCAACAACGGAAACTCTCCAACATCAATACCTGCAATCTGTATCATTGGCCGGATGATTTTGCTCATCAAAAGTAAAGAAATTTACGAATACAGGTTTGGATCCCAATTACTGTTTCATATTTAGATGATTCCTGAAGGCCCAACCAAATGATGACCACTAGGAAGAGTATTTTTGGTAAATTGAACTTAAATTCCCGATTCATTGCTAAGATCCAAGTCACCTTCAGACCTCTCAAATAGCCTTTCGATTCCCTGGATAGCCCTCTTTTGGGGGTTTGGTTTCTTAGCTTTCTGTATGATGGCTGCCTCCTTGACTTCGGGAATCTTGATCCGATGGCTGTATGGGTCTCCGGCTAGTATTACGACCCTTACCTCGGATTCCGACGGACATTTTGCCTTCCGGGTCGCACAGATTTTTTCCGCAATCGTTATTTGGGGCCTGGCATCTGGTTTGTGGGCGATCTCTACCGGAAGCTTCCGCCAGTGCCTCGGTTTTCAATACAAAACCTGGCCAGGATTTCTGGGACTAGCCGCCCTTACCTCGCTGGTGGCCCTTCCTCTCGCAGAATGGACACTGTTCAGCGAACAAAGCTTTTCCCTCCCGGAGTCTATGAAGGAATTTGAAGCCTGGGTAAAGAATACCGAATCAACCAACCAAGCCGCATTGCTCAATATAATCAGTGACCTTTCTCCCGGTGCTGTGATCGGAAACATATTGGCGATTGCAGTAGTCCCTGCAATTGTCGAAGAAATGTTTTTTAGAGGGTTCCTATTGAACACACTGGTCCGGTTGGTAAACCCTCACATTGCAGTTTGGACCAGTGCCCTGATCTTTTCCCTGATCCATCTGCAGTTTTACGGACTCATTTCACGCATGCTACTCGGAGCTTTGCTGGGATACTATTTCCTTTGGTCAGGAAATTTATGGACAAGTATCGTAGGACACTTTGTACATAATTTTGCCAGCCTGGTGATCGCGCTCTTAGCCATAAATGGGATCATAAACAACGATTTGTTACAGGATGACTTCGGATTTGATACCCTAACTGTTCTTTGCTCATCCTGCTTGACGGTACCGTTAATTTATTTATTCATCCGAAACTCCCGAAAACGAAATACAGCACTTTCAAATGAGTAATTTACTTGAACGGATTCTGACTGGCGTCATTGCAGGGGGTGTTTCCGTAGCCGTCATTGTGATCTCTCCTATTGGCCTGTATCTGTTTTGTTTTATTGTGTCCATTCTCGGTCTTTTCGAGTTTTACAAGATGGTTGGCCTTAGTAGAAAACCTGCTGCAGTAATGACCTTGGGATTGGGATTCATCACCTGGGCCTATTTCATCACGTACTTCATATCCCTGACAGGAATACAATGGAACTTTGTTAAATTCATTGAGATCAATTGGATTGCTCTATTAACAACTGCACTGGGATTGATCTCTATCAGTGTTCTCTTTACAGGTAAGGAAGAAAATCCCACTCGGACCACGAGCCTGATTTTCATGGGGTTCTTTTATGTATTCCTTCCAATTGTCATCCTTTTTGCTTTTGGTATGTCTCCTTGGGGACGAACTGAGATCGGCTCTTTCGATACCATTGCTTCTACCTATGATTTCCGACTACCTCTCGGTCTTCTCTTCCTGCACTGGACTCTTGATATAATGGCCTATTTCGGAGGTCGATTTTTAGGCAAAAAGCCCCTTTTTGAGCGGATAAGCCCCAAAAAAACTTGGGAAGGAGCTATTACAGGAGCCATTTTCTGCGTTGGGCTAGGTATACTGCTAGATTGTATTTGGCCTGTAAAGTTTTATTGGACCATCGTTTCCGTCATTGTAAGTATCCTTTCCCAGTTGGGAGATCTGGTAGAATCAATGCACAAGCGTAATCTGCACTTCAAAGATTCAGGACGTGTGCTGCCGGGCCATGGAGGGATCATGGATCGCTTTGATGGTATTTATTTAACGGTACCAGTTGTATATTTGTACCATTTTGGGATTTATATGTTGGCCCATTAGATAGAGAGTAAATTGAATCTTATCGGCAAATCATCTTGAGCATAAAACTTGAGCTGAATGCATAATAAACTTGTCCACATTCAGCTGTTTCTCTAACTTGCTCAAAGTTTAAGAATCTTTTGAATTTTCGTATGTCATCGGTAAGTACTGTTAACGCTACAGCCCAAGTTGAGTCTCCTTATGAATCGCTAATGAAACGATTCGAGGAGGCTGCTGATATTCTTTCTCTTGACGACCGTTCTCGTGTGGTGATCGCTGCTCCCGAAAAGATTGTAGAGGTTACCCTTCCGGTCAAACTAGACGATGGTACCACTGAAGTTTTCCAAGGTTTTCGGGTGATCCACTCAACGACCTTAGGTCCCTCTAAAGGTGGCATCCGTTATTCGGTGCACGTTGATCAGGATGAAGTCAAGGCCCTGGCGGGCTGGATGACTCTGAAATGTGCCATTGTCAACCTTCCTTACGGAGGTGGTAAGGGTGGTATCAAGATCAACCCTCGCAAGTATAGTCCTGATGAACTGGAACGGCTGACCCGTGCATATACCCGCGCACTGAAAGAGGTATTTGGTACCAACTCCGATATCCCTGCTCCTGATATGAACACCAGTGGCCGTGAAATGGCCTGGATTTTTGACGAGTACTCTCGCATCAAAGGTTATGATCCCGGTGTTGTCACTGGTAAACCCCTTGAATTGGGTGGTTCCAAAGGCCGTGTGGCTGCTACAGGCCGTGGTGTGATGACCACTGCCATGTGTGCCTTTGAAAAGCTTGACTGGGATCCCAAAAATGTCACGTGTGCCGTTCAGGGATTTGGCAATGTCGGTTCTTATGCAGCCATGCTGCTTGAAGAAAAAGGAGTCCGAATTGTAGCCATTTCGGATATTTCCGGTGCCTATTACAATCCTGACGGTCTCAACATCAAAGAGGCGATCGCTTATGCAGAAAAAAACAACCGCAGCCTCTCTGGGTATGGTGGTGGACAGCTCATTTCAAATGAAGACCTCCTCGAACTAGATGTAGATATGCTCGCTCCTTGTGCCTTGGAAAACCAGATTACCGATCGAAATGCCGGCAGTATAAAGGCTAAGCTTATCGTAGAAGGAGCCAATGGTCCTGTTTCTGCGTCTGCAGATCCTTTTCTGGATCAAAATGGAGTTACCATCGTTCCCGATATTCTTGCTAATGCAGGGGGTGTTACCGTCTCTTATTTTGAATGGGTACAGAACCGTCGCGGTCACTACTATACTGAGGATGAGATCAACCTCAAGGCTGATCCTATTCTGCAGCAAGCTTTTGAAGAAGTATGGGCGACCCACAAGGAGTACGGGTGCACTATGCGCCTTGCGGCATATGTCGTTGGTATTAAGAGAGTCTCTACTGGTCTTAAAATGAAAGGCTTTTTTTAACTTACAAGATGTCTCTGAAAGAGACATCTTGTAAGATTGGAGAACTACCCCTAATTAAGTGTTTTTCAAAAATATGCCTGTCCGCATATCTGCACCTAAAATTTCTTGTGCTAGGTTGTAGTATAAGTGATGTCTACACCCTCAAACAATTTCTCTCCAAAATATCTTCTGCTGATGATTTATGTCAGGCCCTGACGTAAAATGTCCTAAGTGAGTTCAAAATCTTCTTTTTCCTGGAAGGTAATCATGCGTTGGCTTCCTGCTGTCATCTGGATGACCCTGATATTCTCTATGTCTCAGCAGAAAGGAGAAGGATCAGGACGTCTGAGTCGCCTTATAGTAGAGACCCTGGCTAATCATGGGATCAATCTCAAGGCAATCTTTGGAGAATCAGCCATCATCTTCATTCGAAAGACAGCCCACGTTACCGAATACTTCATTCTATTTCAATTTATCTTTTTAGGCCTTGGAAAGGGATTTCCCTGGCCAAAGAGGGGATATTTTGCGCTTTTTCTGACATTTCTATTTGCAGCCAGTGACGAATTCCACCAGATCTTCATTCCTGGGAGGACTGGGCTTGTCCAAGATGTACTCATAGATACCTTTGGTGCGTTGCTTGGATTGGGAGTTAGTTGGGTATTCTGGAATTGGGGTAACAAGAGGTAACCATCATGACCAAATGAATCAAAAATTTATGCGACAATATGACGTGGTATAACGGTACGCTCCTGTCAAATTTTAAGGCATAGAAACGCTGCGGAATGTCATTTTGGCATAGGAAGACAATTGGCAAGGTGATTGTCATCTATGAAACGAACCGATAAGCGACAAAAGGTCATGGAAAGTCCACTCCAAACATTTAAGTTAAAGAAGGACTGCGTATCGGTAGCGTAGGAGTCCTGGGAATAGGTTTCGGTACCCAACGGTTCCTACCGAGAAACTTAAAAATTGAATTCTAACTCTAAACTTTAAGAATGCGATTATGGATAACAAAATTCAAAAGACAACTCGTAACCCACTTACTTGGTTCGATGAATTCTGGAATCGGGATTGGCTACAGCCCTTTCCCAAGGGTCAAGAATACCATCCGACAATACCGGCCGTGAACATCTTTGAAACTGAGAATGAGTTCAGGGTAGAGATGGCGGTTCCTGGAAAGCAAAAAGAGGATTTCAAGGTCTCTGTTGAGAACAATGTCCTTGTGATCTCCAGCGAAGAGAAGGTCGAGACCTCTGAAAAAGGTGATGATGGACGTTTCACACGCCGCGAGTTTAGTTACAGCAGTTTCAGCCGGGCTTTCAATCTTCCTGAATCAGTGGAAGAAGAAAAAATCTCGGCTGGCTACGAGAACGGAATGTTGCTGGTGGAACTTCCAAAAAAGAAACCAACCAACGTTGAAACATCCCGTCAGATAAAAATCAAGTAATTCAGCTATGCCTTGGGCGGAAATGCTCCGCCTAAGGCATAAGTTTTGTTAAAGACAAATTCCAAATCTTAACTTGTATGAGAGCACAACTGGCTAATATTGGGAAATTGATACTCGTTGCTGCCTTGGGTAGCGCGATTACTTTGGGGATTTTTTCATTAAGCTCTTCCGATAAGAGTTCGGTCCGGATAGATTATATGTCGGGAAATCCCAACTGGGCCAAGAGTACGAATTGGAGGGAAGAAAATCCTAGGGTTCCCGACTTCACAGAGGTTGCCGAGCAGGTAACTCCTTCAGTTGTTCACATAAAGTCGGTAACAAACGGAAGAATGTCTTCCCAGTCTTTTCCGCAACCTGAGATCCGTGATCCATTCCGGGACTTCTTCGGAGGGGACGACCACATCAGGCGGTTCTTCCGGTTTGACCAGGATCCACAGAACATTCAACCGCAAGTTGGTAGTGGATCGGGAGTGATTATTAGCGACAAAGGCCACATTGTTACCAACAATCATGTTGTAGCAAATGCTGACGAAATTGAGGTAACTTCTCATGACAACCGTACTTTGAAAGCTACCTTGATTGGTACTGACCCTTCTACGGACCTTGCTTTGATCCAAATTGAAGCTGAAGGTCTTTTTCCCGCAAAGATTGCAAATTCTGACAATGTGAAGGTAGGTCAGTGGGCACTTGCAGTGGGGAATCCGTTTAACCTTGAATCTACTGTTACTGCTGGTATTGTTAGCGCCAAGGCCCGAAACATAAATATCCTCAAAGATCAGTCGGCAGTAGAATCATTTATTCAGACCGATGCTGCTGTCAACCCCGGCAACAGCGGAGGTGCTTTGGTCGACATTGATGGAAATTTGATCGGTATCAATACTGCAATAGCTAGTCCCACAGGATCGTATGCCGGATACTCATTCGCAGTACCCTCAAACATGGTCATGAAAGTCATTGAAGACCTAATGCGATATGGAGTGGTGCAACGTGGATTCTTGGGTATTATGATTCGGGATTTGAACAGTGACCTTGCCAGAGAAAACAATCTCAACCTTACGCAGGGAGTCTTCGTCGATAGCCTTATGGAAGATGGTGCAGCGAAGATGGCTGGAATAGAGAAAGGTGATGTCATCATAAAGGTGGCTGGTATTAAAGTAAAATCTTCACCTGAATTACAGGAAATCGTCGCCCGTCACCGCCCTGGTGACCAGTTAGAAGTTGTTCTCCACCGAGATGGCAAAGAAAGGACGATTGAGGTCACTCTCAAAAACAAGGAAGGTAATACCGGGACCGTTTCACGTTCGAAAAATGAAGTACTTGCCCCCCTCGGTGCTGAGTTTGATGAAATCAGCTCCAAGGAAGCCAGGAGGCTTGGTATTCCGGGAGGGATAAAGGTGACAAAACTCTATCCTGGTAAACTTCGAAAGCAAACTAATATGCGAGAGGGATTTATCATTACGAAAGTAGATGGCAAATCTACCGGGTCCATCAAGGAATTGGCTAAACTTATAGAGGAAAAAGGAGTTGGTGGCGTGATGCTGGAGGGGTGCTATGAAGACTTACCCGGAAAATATTATTATGCCTTTGGTTTGTAGTGTCATGGTTGACGATCAAAGATTGTATTTCCTGTTCATGTGATGATGGAATCGTTTCTTAACTTTGCCAACCATGGCTCAGAAACCTTCAACACCAAAGGGTACTCGCGATTTTGGACCACAGGTCATGTCCAAACGCGAATTCATTGTTGATACCCTAAAAAGTGTCTTTCGAAAGTACGGCTATCAGCCTCTTGAAACACCGTCCATGGAGTTCCTTTCTGTATTGGCCGGTAAATACGGTGAAGAAGGAGATCAATTGATTTTCAAAATCATCAATTCAGGCGACTATTTATCCAAAGTAAATGGAATAGACTTTGCTGATCCGGAGCTGTTTAAGAAGCTCCTTCCAAAAATATGCAAGAAGGCTCTCCGATATGACTTGACCGTTCCCTTTGCTCGGTATGCAGCCATGAACCATAATGAACTGAATCTGCCCTTTAAGCGCTACCAAATCCAACCTGTATGGCGAGCAGATCGCCCTCAAAAGGGACGTTACCGTGAGTTTTATCAATGCGATTGCGATGTAATTGGATCCGATGCTCTAATAAATGATGCCGAATTGATTGCTATCTATGATGAGGCGTTTACAGCTTTGGGATTCCCTGCCATTCGCCTACTGTTCAATAACCGTAAAATCCTTGCCGGAATTGCCGAAATCGTCGGATCGATTGAATTGCTGGCACCTATCTGTATGGCTATTGACAAGTTAGACAAGATTGGGGAAGAAAGGGTCAAGGAAGAACTTGCGGTACGAGGAATTATTGATAGTGCCCAAGAGGCGATCTTCAGAATTATAACGTTTTCCGGAACTAATCAGGAGAAGTTAGCTTTTCTAGCTGATGAGTTTGCAGAATCTGAGATTGGGTTGAGTGGAGTGGAAGAGATGAAAGAAGTTCTCTCCCTTCTCCAATATTTTAATCTGTCTATAACAGAAGTCATAGTTGATATCAGCCTAGCCCGGGGACTTGAATACTATACAGGATCTATTTACGAAGTTAAAGCTGTGGGAGTCGATTATGGGAGTTTGGGAGGGGGAGGTCGTTACGATGACCTTACTGGAATCTTCGGGGTAAATGGCATGTCGGGTGTCGGTATCTCATTTGGTGCAGACCGAATTTTTGATTTAATGGAAATGCTGGACCTGTTTCCGGAACAAAGCAAGGCTTCTATAACTGCTATACTTATGAATTTTGGGGGAGTAGGATTTGTTGCGAGTTTAAAGTTTCTGAAGCAATTAAGGGCAGAAGGCATTTCGGCAGAGATATATCCTGAGCATACAAAGATGAGGAAGCAGTTTAAATTTGCTGACCGACGGAATGCTACCTATTCGATAAGTATAGGATCGGATGAAGCAGCAGCCGGAACGGTTAAGCTTAAGAACATGGAAACTGGAGAACAGCAGGAGTTACCCATAGATGAAGCTATTGAACTTTTGAAATCGTCCTAAAACAGGTGCTCTCTATGAGTCAATCCGTGATTCAGATAACAAACAACCACATTAGTCTCGGATTTCTCCGTGAACTGATCAACGATCCGATCCAAAAGGTCGAATTTTCTTCTGAAGCAACACTTGCAATAATCAGAGCCCGTACTTATTTAGATGATAAGCTTTCTCGGGATGACTCTCCCATCTACGGGATTAACACGGGATTTGGGTTTCTCTGTAATACCCAGATTGAACGTGAAGACTTGGAGCTTCTACAAGAAAGATTGATCAAATCGCACGCCTGCGGAACTGGTGACGTTGCACCAATAGAAGTCGTACGATTAATGTTAATCCTCAAGGCGAAGTCTATTTCTTTTGGGCACTCGGGTGTTGCTTTGGAAACCGCCCAGCGACTATTGGATTTTTACAACCACCAGATTACTCCAGTAGTCTACGTTCAGGGCTCTTTGGGAGCAAGTGGGGACTTGGCGCCACTGGCACATTTGTGTCTTCCCATCCTGGGGGAAGGAGAAGTATTTTATCGAGGGAAGCGCATGCATACTCAAGATCTCTTCCAACAACTGGGTTGGAAACCCATGAAACTACGTTCAAAAGAAGGGATTGGGCTTTTGAATGGAACCCAGTTCATGCTTTCCTTCGCTGTCCGTATTATTTTATGCGCTTATCATTATGCTGAGTGGGCTGATCATTTGGCCGCATTGAGTCTGGATGCATTCGATGGCCTTACCTCACCTTTCAACCCTTTATTGCATAAAATTCGCCCTCACGCTGGACAAATCATTACCGCAGAAATAATCCGAAACTTGCTCTCTGACTCGGAGATTGCCCACCAAAGAAAGACTACCATTCAAGATCCCTATTCGTTCCGTTGCGTACCACAAGTACATGGAGCGAGTCGTGATGCCCTCAATCATTGTGCAGATACTTTTGTGATCGAAGTCAATTCCACCACAGATAACCCCAACATATTTGTTGATGAAGATGAGATTCTTACCGGAGGTAATTTTCACGGCCAACCACTGGCAATGGCCTTAGAATACATGAGTCTTGCTCTTGCCGAACTTGGCTCTATTTCGGAAAGACGAGTTTTCCAACTTTTATCTGGAAACCGTGGACTTCCCCTGTTCCTGATTGCCAACCCTGGCCTGAATAGTGGTCTTATGATTACGCAATATACTGCTGCAGCACTCGTCAGCGAGAACAAACAGCTTTGTACGCCAGCGGTCGTAGATACTATCCCCTCATCCAACGGCCAAGAGGACCATGTAAGTATGGGAGCCTACGGTGCCGTCAAATGCCATCAGATATTGAAAAATCTCCGGAACTTGCTGGCAATTGAAATCATAGCAGCTTCGCAAGCTCTCTGGTTTCGTAGGCCCCTCAAGACTGGAAGTAATTTGGAAAATATTTTAAAGGCCTTCAGAGAGGTAGTCCCTCCAGTTCAGGAAGATAGAATTCTTCAGGTTGATGTTGCCAGTGCCGCAAAGTTCATTGATAACTGGAATTTTGAAAAGGTTCGAGAGTCCTGAGCCTTGGAACATATTTGCATGGAAATAAAAACCACAAAACCCGGTGTAAAAAACCATTCGTTTGATACAAATGTCCATTCGGTACGAAAAACAAACGGTTGACATGTCAATCGATATGAAATGATTTCTTTTAGCTATCTTTATTAAAGCAAGAGCAAGGGTTAGGGTGACTCTCCACATGTTTGGATTGAGTCCCCTAATTTTTTTGTTCCTATGCGAATCCTTTTTTTTGCTTGAGTTCGCCTCGTGACTTTTGAGGTTCTGTTTTCTTTTGGATTGACCAATTCCGTAAGCATTTCCAAAAGGGGGAAATCCATTCTAATTCTTTGTATCTTTGCAGCATTGAAATCATTGGAAAATCACCATCAATGACCCAAAACACTATTGAGAAACTTGGAACTCTGGAACAGGCACGAGAGCTGGGGCTGTTGGAAGAGGAATTCGAAAAAATAAAAGAATATTTGGGGCGTACCCCCAATTTTACCGAACTGTCAATTTACTCCGTCATGTGGAGTGAGCATTGTTCATACAAAAACTCAATTCTCCAGCTCAAGAGGCTCCCAAATGAATCAGAGCATGTGCTTGCAGGGGCAGGGGAAGAAAATGCTGGACTTATGGACATTGGAGATGGGTTGGCGGTTTGCTTCAAAATTGAGTCCCATAACCATCCTTCCGCCATCGAGCCTTTTCAAGGCGCTGCAACTGGTGTTGGAGGAATACATCGCGATATTTTCACAATGGGTGCCCGTCCAATTGCAGCACTGAATTCCCTGCGGTTCGGAGATTTAGATCTCCCCAAGACACGTCACCTGCTCAAAGGTGTCGTAAAAGGAATCGGAGATTATGGAAACTCTTTTGGTGTACCTACTGTGGGGGGAGAGGTATACTTTGATCCTTGTTATAATACCAATCCTCTTGTGAATGCAATGTCGGTTGGCATCGTAAAACACGGTGAAACAGCGAGTGCTATTGCAAAAGGATCTGGTAATCCAGTTTTCATTGTAGGGTCTCGTACTGGTAAAGATGGTATCCACGGTGCCACCTTTGCTTCCGGCGACATCTCCAAAGACTCCATTAATGATCTGCCAAGTGTTCAGGTGGGGGATCCCTTTACTGAAAAGCTTCTTCTTGAAGCATCGTTAGAGATCATCAAAACTGGTATCGTGGTTGGCATTCAGGATATGGGGGCAGCAGGGATTACCTGTTCAACCTCAGAAATGTCAGCAAAAGGAGGTTCAGGAATGGATATCTGGTTGGACAAAGTTCCAACTCGTCAAGAGAATATGAAGCCATTCGAGATTCTACTATCAGAAAGCCAGGAGCGGATGCTAATCGTACTTGAAAAAGGAAAAGAAGATATCGCTTATGAGATCTTCGGAAGGTGGGATCTCCAGTGTGTGGAAATCGGTGTGGTGACCGAAGGCAATACTCTTCGCTATTACATGAATGGCGAATTGAAAGCCGAAGTTCCCGCAAAATCATTGGTGTTGGGTGGAGGTGCTCCTGTCTACAAGCGTAGAAAAACAAAACCCAAGTATATCGCAGAGATTGAAAAATACCATATTGATCAGATCCCTGAGCCTGAAAATCTCTGGGATGTTATGGAATTCCTCTGTGCCCTTCCAACTATTGGTTCTAAGAGATGGATTTATCAGCAATACGACTCTATGGTTGGCACCAATAACATGTCTACCAACAGTCCTTCTGATGCCGCGATTGTTCGTATAAAAGGAACTAAGAAAGCATTGGCAATGACAGTTGATTGTAACAGTCGTTATGTGAAAATGGATCCGGTGGCTGGGACTGCACTGGCTGTGGCGGAAGCTGCTCGAAACATTGCCTGCTCGGGTGGAGAACCACTAGGGGTAACCAACTGTCTTAACTTTGGCAATCCCTACAGAGGAATGGTTTTCTGGCAATTTGCTAACGCTATCGAAGGTATGAAAACAGCCTGTGAAGCATTCGGAACCCCAGTTACCGGTGGAAACGTATCTTTCTACAATCAGTCAAGCGATGACGGCCCTGTAAATCCAACTCCCATCATCGGGATGGTTGGACTGCTAGATGATGCAGAACGGCAATCTATGACTATGGATTTCAAGCAATCGGGGGACTTGATCTATATGCTCGGACCTGTACGCAACGAAATCAGCTGTTCAGAATACCTTCACAAATACCACAAAGTCGAATACAGTCCTGCTCCTTATACCAATATGAAAGAGGAAGTGGATTTAGTCAATGCACTGGTAATGTTGACTGATCAAGAATTGGTCAGCAGTGCCCACGATGTTAGCGAGGGGGGGCTTTCTATCTGTCTGCTTGAATCTGGCTTTAACCGAAATCTTGGTTTCAGTATTCTGCTCGACGATGAAGTTCGGGCGGATGCATTTCTGTTTGGGGAGTGGGGGGGGCGTGCTGTGGTTTCTGTTCCTCTGAACAAACAAGATAATTTCGAGGAGGCTATGGAGTTAACCAAAGTCAATTTATTGGTATTGGGTGAGGTGACCGATGGCAACATTGATGTAGATGATGAAGACTTTGGACACATCAGCGAGTACAAAAAAGCGTGGGAAAACGGTCTTGAGAAGAAATTGTTTCCTGACCCATAGGTGCAGCTTGGCAAAATATCGTCTACCAATATTCCGAAGATGTTAGGATTAAAACTGAAAACCGACCCTCGCTGGGTTAAGAATGCCGTCGAGCAAAATATTGAAGAGATTCTGACCGATCATGCATATTGCGAGCAGAAGGCCGCCTCTCATGCGATATCTCTTATTATCCAGTTCCCCGAATATGCCGAATTAGTGGATGCTATGGCCGATCTTGCTATGGAAGAAATGTCCCATTTTAAAATGGTCCACAACTTGATCCGGCAACGGGGATATAAACTTGGTTGGGAGCAAAAAGACCCTTACGTAGGAGACCTCATGAAGTTTGTACAAAAAGTTCCGGACCGAAAAGTCCGAATGATAGATAAATTGCTGTTTGCCGCCATGATTGAAGCCCGAAGCTGCGAACGTTTCAAGGTTCTTTCTGATCATCTCGAAGATAAGGAATTGGCGAAATTTTATTATGACTTGATGGCTTCTGAAGCCCGGCACTACACTACCTTTCTCAAGTTGGCAAAGCTGTACCTTGAACCCGATAAAGTGGAAACCCGATGGCAGGAGTGGTTATCACATGAAGCTGAAGTGATCAGCCGGTACGGTCAGGATAAAGCAATCCATGGATAAGTATTTTTTTTGTTTGGTCGCACTGCCTCGACTGGCAGCTAGCGAGGTGTAACAGTTGTCATCAGAGAAGGCAAAAGATCAACCTTTCCCCTTCATCCAAAGGCCTAGAATCCCGAGCCTGTATAGCCGAGAGGCTGACAACTGGTCAAGTGGGATACCCCAAGGATCCGGTATTCCTGCTTCTAAAACAATTTTCGCATGTTCAATGAGGTCCACCTTGTATTTGTTAATCCATTCATCTTCTGGAGTTGAAAACCCTTTTTTATCCTTCCGGTAGCGGATCTCTTTTGGTAATTCCCTAACCGCTTCTCGCAGGACTGCTTTTTGCCATCCCTTTCTAATTTTGTATTCGTCCGGCAACCTAAAAGCAAATTCAATCACTCGATAATCAAGAAAAGGCAACCGTGCCTCCAATCCAAAAGCCATTGAGTTCCTGTCTTCATACCGCAAGAGCGAGGGCATTATCCAGGAGCGCAGGTCGAGGCGTAGAATGTCTTTGAGGGAACGTGCTAAATTCCACTCCAGGCTTTCTGGAGGGCCATCGATCCTGCCGGTTACTTTGAGTTTTAAATAAAACTTCACGTCATTCCAGATCAGCTTTTTCACTTCTTCCGGGTCTCTTTGTCTTAATTCACAAAAATCGTTTACCAGATTGCGGTACGCTTTGATCCTACCCCGTAGGAAGAGGTCTCTCCCCAATTTATAAACGTGGTGGTGATAGCCAGCAAACAACTCATCTCCTCCTTGCCCATCCAGAAGTATTTTTACATCAGAGCGCCCCACCTCCCGCATAACCGCATACTGGGCATACATAGAGGTTCCTGCTACAGCTTGATCCTGAAAGCCAAGAAAGATTTTTAAATCTTCAAAATTAAACTCCCGGAGCGGGTGGATATAATTGGCAGTAGTACCCAGATGCTTTTCCACCAACTTGGAGTAGAAACTCTCATCCCCTAAATGTCCAGGAAAAATGGCACTGAAAGTCTTAATATCACCACCACCTTGTCGATCTTGAAGTGCTTTGGCAATGTAGACAATACTACTCGAATCTAGCCCCCCAGACAGGGTTGTTCCCCATGGCACATCAGACCGAATCCGCAATCCCACCGAGCTGTCCAGCAAGCTTCTCAGTTCCTCTCCCGCCTCACCAATCGAATTGTAATTATTAATTTTTTTTGGGAAATCCCAATACAAGTGAAATGTTGGCTCTGAGTCTGGGGGTAGCCATGAATAGGTTGCTGGCGGAATCCGTTCAACCCCCTTTACCAAAGTCTTCAGAGACGTATCCAATCCACCGTCAACCAGAAAAAAACTAGCTCTTTCCATATCTATCCCCAGTTGATCTGCATATAAATGCCGAATCGCCTTGATCTCTGATGCGACCACCCATTGTCTGGCACTTCCAAATCGGTACAATTGCTTGATCCCCACCCGATCATTGGAAAGCAATACTCTCTTCGCTTTATGGCCCCAGAGAATCATGGACCACATGCCATTGAACCGTTCTAAACATGATGGTCCCCATTCCCGGTAGGCAGCTAAGATCACCTCGGTATCCGTTCCTGTTTCAAAGACATGACCTTTCCCCTTTAGTTCAAGCCTCAGCTCCGGAAAATTGTAAACTGCCCCATTAAAGCAGATAATATTACCTACAGGATCAATCATAGGTTGGTGTCCTGCACTGCTTAGATCAAAAATGCTCAGCCTACGGTGTCCCAAAAAAAGATCCGCTTGTCCCGGTACATAGTCTTCCAGGCTAAGGTCGCAGTTGAGATCAGGTGGAGTATTATCGGTCCGTAAAAACCAGGAAAGGCCTGTCTTCGAATCAATCAGGCGTACTCCATCTCCATTTGGCCCACGGTGCCGCATCTGGTCCAATGATCCCATCAATTGAATCAACCGTTCTCCTGTGATCCCACCTTGCTCGTAGTATCCAAGAATTCCACACATTTACAATCCCAGCTCCTTTTTCAGTTTATTTTTCAGATCATCAGGACCATAGTACACATAGTCTTTGCACCAAGAAAGGTACCGAAGATTATAGTTTGGAACGCCTTTTCCTTTGAAAAAGTAGGATGGTAAACCATAGTGTAAGCGGTCAAAGACAATAGTTGAGAGCATGGCAACCCCGACTTTTGGCTCATAAAAGTTATCCAAAGAAGTTTTGCCCTCCACATCCCAAACAATTCCATTTTCTTCCATATATCCAAGGGCGGGCGGTTTAATCCCGTACTCACGGATCAGGGAATTTTCGTAGGGATGGAGATAGACCTTGACCTTAAGGTCATGCTCATTTTTCAATGCCACAATCGCTTCCAGAATGGGGATGAATTGGGCATATACCGGATTATCAATGTATTTGTATTTGCGAAGAGCATCCAGATCGCCCGATCTCCAATGGGTCTTAGTTCGGGCCCAAAAGCCACCTGTATATATCCCGATATCATAGGTCGGGGCCGTGGGAAGGACAGCATCTAAATAGACCTCTTCTTCCAGGCCCCAAATTTCCCGACTTCCTAGCTCCATCCAGCCTAGGTCAATATAGCACTGGGTTTCTTCTATCTGGAAACGGGAGCATAGTTTGTAATTCAACCTGGGATTCCAGAGGTAGCGGTTGAAAAAGACCTGTACTGAGTTGCTGGAGATGGTATTGGGTTGGTAACCATTAAGGTAGTGAGAGGCAATCAGAGCACTTAAATAAGTCGAAGGTTCATAGGAGAAGAATTGGTATTGTGGGTGACAGGGAGTGTGCCACAGGATCTGTTGAAGGGTCTTGTTAACAAGTGTAAGGCGCCACATCCAGTGAATTCGGGTTGGCCGAAAGAGGTCAAGAAATGCGGCTAAGGTGAATGTAACCGCGACCTTATAGATGGCCCAAAGCTTGGCGGAGGACAACCTGTTGAAATAAAACTTTGGGAATATCCGATAGCTATCAAATCCGAGAATAGCTGCTTTACCACCTGGATTTTGTAGATGTTTATGCAAAAAATATCGACGCATATTGACAATCTCCGGATTGTCAATATTATTGTAGTAAAGCACTTCTTTGCTCAGGTTCCGTCGGAGCCGGAAAGGCAAAGAAAAAAGCATAAAGAAAAAGGTGACGAAGAATCGGAATTGTAGTTTTCGGGGGAAGGGAACTTCTGCACGTCTTCCTGTAAAGCGGATCACCATAGATTTTAGAGATTTCAAATAGCTCTCCTCTTGGGGAACTACTCTGTGCAAGATAATTTGAATAAATCTCATTTATAATATCTTCTGGATCAGGTCTGCGTACTGCCATTCTCCAACCAATTGTCCATGTTTGATCTCCAGAATGCGGTCACAGTGCTTTAGGGTAGTGATCCGGT
>JBFGVE010000027.1:0-26409 GCA_041565275.1 Bacteroidia bacterium | reverse complement strand
GTGACAAAACCATCCTTTATGAACTGCTGATGGTATTTGTCTGATCTGAATACCTTTTAGATATTTCCCCAGGTTAAAGCCATTAGCCAAAGATTCTCTTTATTATTCCCCTGATTCCTTTTGCCGGTTCTTGGGCCGCAATAGGTTCCGGTGGTTTTTCTTTTTTTGTACCATCCAGATTGTAATTGAAAAGCTTCGCCAATTTTTCGACAAGAGGAATGTTCATCTGGTTATCTGGATGACTTTTGATGAGATCCAGAATGTCATCAGGAGAGAATTCTGGTAATATCCGAGGGGCGGTCCCTAGCAGAGTTACATTATCAGGCTTTTTCCCTTGATTATACAAATCCGAAAGGCTGCTATTGCTCCAATTCAGGAAGAAATCAAGGTCAGCTTTGTACATTTCTAAAATCGGTGGTTTGGATTCTGGTGTCAAATAGTAATGGATTAATTCTGCCTCCTCCTGTGTTACACCTATTCCGGCAGCGATCCTCGGGGTATCGGTGGTATTCGGGGGAGAGGCATGGATGGTTCTATTGTCAAAAATTAGAGCCTGACCAGCTTTCATAGGTACCAATTGTAAGTATGGAAATATAGTGAACATATGATCACTAATGGGCATCTTGCACTGAGGAGAAGGCGAAGATCTTCTGTATTGGCTAAATTTGTGTGAGCCATTGATCACTCCCATACATCCATTGTCCATGTCCACATCCAGCAAAGGGGTCCATACTGTAACCGAATTGAACTGGGATTCATCTACGAAGGTCCAGTCCTGGTGCGGAGGCACCATTCCTTTGGGATTGGATTCTTTCACGACATAGGCTGCAGTAAAAACCTTGTAGTTCTCAAACCACTTCCCGGCCTTGGGGCCAATGACCTTTATTAGCTCCTCAACTGCTCTACGCTTGGTCTCTTTGTTCTGCTTGTCCAGACTGACATGAAAACCGTATTCGGGTAATTTCTCCTGAGGGAGGTCGGCATAGAACTTTAGCAGATGGTCTACTTCATCCTTTTCAAGAAGATCAACCTGTACCCATCCCTTCTCATCAAAAATTTCTTGTAAATCCCTGTCTCTAAAAATTGCTCTCGCCATGGCTCTATATTACAAAATTAAATCCGGGTAAGATGTATTATTTTGGCCGTTGGGTGAATGTAGTTTTGAGTACCTTGAATGCATGGAATGGAAAGAGATCAACAATGAACCACTCGATATGGGGAAGTACCTTCGAAAAGTATATGGTTTTCGGGGGTTGATCGTTTCACTGGCAAGAAGAGACCTGAGATTGAAGTATGCCCAGACATTTCTGGGCATATTGTGGATATTGTTACAACCACTGACGGGGTTAGTTATCTTTTCCGTTTTATTTGGGGTTCTCCTGAAGATCGATACAGGAGCTGTTCCATATCCATTGTTCGCTTTTTCCGGTATAATGGGTTGGACCCTGTTTGCTTCCGTGCTGAATCAATCTGGAAATTCACTGGTCAGTTCTCAGGATCTGATGCATCACATTTCTTTTCCACGGTTGATCCTTCCAGTTTCCAAAATGTTGATTTCATTGGTTGAATTCTTAGGTATACTGGCCTTGATGGCTTTTTTGATGGTATTTATGCAGGTAATTCCTTCCTGGAAAATAGTTTTTCTACCACTCTTTGTTCTGATGAATTTGATTTTGGGACTGACTGTAGGAATATGGTTGAGCGCTGCTTCTATCAGATACAGGGATTTTCATCATATCATTCCATATGTATTGAACTTTGGGATATGGCTAACTCCTGTTTATTATCCCGGCACATTAATCCCGGATAAATTTGTTTTCTTGTTGCATCTGAACCCGATGGCGGGTATTATTTCCGGGTACCGCTGGGTTCTTTTCGATCAGCCTGCCCCATCTATATATTATCTCGGAACTTTTAGTCTCATTCTTTTCTTTTTCTGGGCAGGGGTGTGGTACTTCATAAGGGCTGAGAACAAGATCCTGGACTGGATATGATTATCCCATTTAATAAGCCCCTATTCTTGGGGAATGAAGTAGATTCAATTCGAGAGGCCATCCGTAATGGACATTTATCCGGAAATGGCCCCTTCACCGAAAAGATCACAGTTTTTCTAAATGAACAATGGGGTTTCAAAAATGTCCTATTGACAAACTCCTGTACTTCAGCACTTGAGATCAGTGGTCTGCTTTGTGATTTTAAGGAAGGGGATGAGGTGATCTTACCATCGTTCACGCACGTAGGTACTGCAAATGCTTTTGAAAGGACTGGTGCAAAACTGGTTTTTGCTGATTGCATGCAAGATCACCCAAATATAGATCCTGAAGAAATCAGGAGACTTATTTCTCCCAAAACCAAAGCAATTGTAGTCGTGCATTATGCAGGTGTAGGCTGTGATATGGAGTCTATTGTACAGCTTGCGATCCAGAACAATTGTTTACTGATAGAAGACGCTGCACATTGTGCAGAGTCGTTCTATAATTCCAAGAGGCTAGGATCGTATGGTGATCTATCAACGTTTTCTTTTCATGAAACGAAAAATATTCACTGTGGACATGGCGGGATGCTGGTCATCAATAATCCAAATCTCGCGGAGAGGGCATCGAATATCCTTAATTGCGGAACAAACCGAGAGCAATTCAGATCCAAAAGTTCTGATTATTATACATGGGTGGATCTTGGCTCATCTTATGCAATGCCAGAACTGAATGCTTCTTACCTGTATCCTGCGGTCCTTGAGTGTGGTAAAATAAAAACTAAGCGGCTTGAATCTTGGAATAGATACTATGGGACCTTGAAAGGAGCATCTGAGCATTACCACTTTCGTGTACCTGAGCAAATGAAAAATATGGATCACAATGGCCATATTTTTTATATCAAAGCAGAAAATAAAGATCTGAGAGATCTAGTCTTAAAAAATCTGAATAACAATGGAGTGAATGCAGTCTTTCACTACATCCCTTTACATTCAAGCCCGTACTTCAGAGACAAATACATTGGTCAGGAGCTGGTAAATACACAAATGATTTCCGATTGTATTATACGATTACCTCTGTATTTTGATCTTTCCAAGCATGATATCGAGTTAATATGTAGAAAAGTCATCATTTCTTTTGAAGAATGTCTTTCGCTTTTAATTGATAGTTGGCGATCCACTTGAACAACAGAATCTCACATATCGTCAACATTTTCAAACCAAGAGAAGATTCCGAGTTTCACTATATCCAGCCGATCACATTGGCGAGTATGATCCTTGCAAAAAAGGAAGCACTAACCCAGAACATTCAAGTTGATTTGGTATCGGCCCAGTTTGAAAAAGACAAGTCAGTTGTTCCCAGTGAATTCAGAATGACGGATTCATTGACCAGATCTGCCAAATCTCTTTTGGGACGTGATGATATTCCTCCTTTTCCATTGATAGGAGATATTTTATCTAGATTAAAGGACGCCCAAAGTGATTATTACGTCTTTACAAATATCGATATCGCATTAAGACCGGATTTTTACATTAAAATAAATGATTTTATAAATTCCGGTCTTGATGCTTTCATCATCAACCGCAGAAGGATACCAGGACATTTCAGAAAAGTAGAGGAGCTTCCCCTGATGTTCAAAGAGCCAGGGAAGCCACATCCTGGATTTGATTGTTTTGTATTCCACAGAGATATCCTTCAAAAGATACAAACAGGAGATATTTGTATCGGAATCCCCTTCATAGGCATTGTACTTGCTCAGAATTTGTTTTGTTATTCAGGTAATTTCATGTTGTTTGAAAACGAGTATTTGACTTTCCACATTGGGGAGGAGGTTTTTAAGAAAAGAAATAAAGCCTTGTTCAAGCATAACAGGGCTGAATTCTGGAAAGTGATATCTGAAATCTGGAATGACTTGGATTCACGTAAATTTCCGTGGGGAGAAGGCAATTTTATCCAGCGTCTTTGGAAATGGGGGCTACATCCTTCGATACCTGTCAGGCTGTGCTTAAAGTTGGAGCCCAGAAGATGGAAGATCAATCGAGGATGAGACGCATACGTGAAAATCCTTTTTGACTCAGTTTTTCTCTGTAGAAGTTGTTAGTAGTCTTGCACCAGGAATCTTTTTCAATAAACATTGAGGTGATCAAATTCAACTCATCAAAGATCTGTCTGAATCTGGCGTTCGTGACCGTATAGTAGTTGAATTCACTGTGTTTATCAGTTTGAACCATTTCATAACCCAATTTTTTATTGAAAGCCAGGGCGACTTCATTGCCATTGAATATCTTCGCCTTGAGCTTTTTCAGACTAAGTAATTCAAATGCAAACTCCATCACTGTTAACACGGCAAACACAGGAAAAGGAGTACCTCTGAATGATGGATTTCCTATGAAGATCCCGGATTCGGCAGTTTGGTTATGCCAATCTATTTTCTTCAGATGGCTTAGCCCTGCGGGTTCATTATTTACTTCGATGACCCAGTATAGGTTTTTTCGCCAATTAATTGTATTAAACCATGTTTTCTGCTGCTCGGCAGTGATCAAGTCTCTGTATTCCATCATTTTCGAGACAGAGGCAGAATTTCTCCATTCCCGGACCGCTTCCAGACGATTTTCATCCAGGGGTACCAAGTGGATTCCGTATTTAGATATCTCGATCAAATCTTGATTTTTATGGAATAATTGGGTTTAGGGTTCCTTGATCTGTAGATCTTTCCAATATAATTCCCTAGTATCCCGAGACTTAAAAGAATAACACTAGAGGTAAAAAAAACTGAAACAATTAGAGCAGTAAATCCAAAAGGAGCGCCAATGATCATCTTTTTTATGATAAAATAAGCACCCGAAAAAAGTGTGATGATCGATAGCATGAATCCCATCCATGTAACCATTTTAAGTGGTATGTCTGTGTAAGTTATCATGATATTCAGAGCCATTCTTATCAGTTTTAATGGAGAATAACCTGATCTCCCCTTTTGACGGGTATTGTGACTTACTTTGGCGTATGCAAAGTCAGCTGTATGCCAGGAAAGTATTTGGTCTATAAATACAAAATCATGGTTATAATTTCTTAACTGGTCTGCCGTACCTCTTGAAATAAGCCTGAAAGATGATCCGTCTTTAACTCCATTCACAAGGTACCGGGAGACATTTTTAAGAACCTTACTTCCTATATTTCGAAATAAAGAATGCTTCTTTTTTACCCATATCCCATAAACTACATCTGCCCCCGTTTCTCTTTGCAGATCTAGTAAAACCGGGATTTCTTCGGGAAGAGATTGCAAATCATCATCAATAGTGATTATTAACTTATTGTTACTGAATTGGATACCACACAGGGTCGCGTTGTGTTGCCCAAAATTTCGAGACAACTGAATTCCTGTAATCCGATCCGGATACTTCTTTTTGAGATCCAATATCTTCTCCCAACTCTTATCTTTGCTGCCATCGTCAACCAGGATCAGTTCATAAGCCAGACTATTATTAGTCATAACCGAAACTATCCTCTCAGCCACTTCGCGAATGGTTTTTTCGGCATTGTACACGGGGACAATTACAGATATATCTACAGGGTCTAACATCAGTTGATCTCAATAACTTCGGAAATATACGTGTCATTCAGATCAACATGACAAGAACCCCAAGACAAACCGACCCCAAAACCACAAAGGAGTGCCTTTCTTTTCACTATTGTTTCAATCTTATCCTTTGAGGAACACAAAGTCACGGGAATTGTGGCGCAACTGGTATTTCCATACAATTCAATTGAATTCAGGATTTTGTTATCAGGAATTTTCAATTGCTTTTGAATTAAAGTATTTAGGAGTTTGTTTGCCTGGTGAAAGACATAAAAATCTACTTGGCTCTCGGATAATTCGAAAGTTTTCAGAAGATCATTTACATTAGGCTTAATCTCCCGTAAGGCAAATTGTAATACATCAAGTCCTTCCATGAAGAGATGGGTTTTGTTTCTGGTTTTTCCAGGGCCGAAGGATGCTCCTATCAATGAGCCTTCATCAAATGGTGACCTTGAACCTCCATGTGGGATATGTATCGTTTTGAACCCTCCTCCATCAGAACCGAGATTGAATAATATTTTTCCAGCGAGTGGATCTACTTCCAAGGCAGTACATGAGGAAGCGTCAGAGAATACAGGGTAAGTACTTTTATCTTCAGGTGAAAGATATTTAGAAATGGTATCTGACACTACAAGCAGTCCTTTTTTAATTCTGGCTGTAGACATAAATCCTGCTATCACAGCTAAACCATAAACGTAGCCTGCACAACCTTGGTTGACGTCTATGCACACACAGCTTTTGGGGATCCCGAAAATATCTTGGACTTGTGTCGCGGGTCCGGGAACCAAATGATCAGGTGTCTGGGTTACAAAAACAATGATCCCAATCTCATCATTTTTCCAGCCTGTCTCCCTTATTAATTTTTTGATTACAGGAATCGAAATATCCAGAGTGCTAAGATTGCCAGGAACTACACGGCGGAATCTGATCCCTGTCGTGTTTACGAATACTTCCTTTTCTTTATCCGGAATAATGTCCAGATCAAGATTGTCCTTTCTATTTGCAGGTACACCTGCCGAAATCCCCTGGACTTTTATCTTTGGAATGCTAAAAATAGCCATCAGGATTCAGATTTATTCTTGACAAGATCAAAAAGATCCTGCAGCGTATCAGCCTCTTTCATTTCCTCTGCGGAGACAGATACATTGTACTCCCAGTTAAACGATGCGATAATGATCAATGCCTGCATCGAAGACCAGCCTGGAATTTGTCTAAATTCTGTACCCGGACCAAGATTCCCAGGGTCTTTAGTATCAAGCTGAGACCTGATCTTTTGAATAAATTCCGTGATAGATAGTTTTTGCAAACTTTTTGAGTGAGTTTCCGAAATATAATTGATTTTTGTGATTTTTCTTCAAAGATAGCCCCCGGATTCCAGGGTAATCGCACAAAATAGAACTCTTGCTGACTGTGTGCCCTGAATTGATAAACTAAGAAACGGAAGTACGAAGAAGGATCAGAAACAAAAATTCAATGCAGAGGAGAAAACGAGTATTTCCCGCAAATCTAAGCGATAGGGCTTCAATGGAGGCTTATGCTGGTTTAGTCACTTCCCAATACAAAATTTGGAAAATATATTCCCAAGTACCTCATCTGTCGTAATTTCTCCGGTTATCTCTCCTAAGTAATGGGCCGCATGGCGGATATCCAGCGCCACAAGTTCCTGCGAAACCCCCATCCCGATCCCTTCCTCGGCTTCCGCCAAAGACGCCGCTGCCTGCCGCAAGGCATCGTAGTGGCGTACATTTGAAATGATCACAGAGTTGGTATCCATGGACAGAACACCGCCGGCCTTCACCAAAGCAGCCTTCACTTCTCCCAAACTGTCTCCTCCCCTATTTGCTGCAATTTGAATATAACCGTCAGGTATTACACTATTCGTATTCCCGGCCACTATTTCCCCTCCACGAATCTCTCCGATACGGACCTTACCGCTAGAGACCTCACCTCCTGGTAAACCAATTCTCCCGGAGTCCATGCTCCTACCCTTGCCATTCTCCCACAGATCAACCTTATTTGCCAATACCACGACCTCCAACCCCTCTTGCACCAGCCCGGAAAGATCTTTTTCCACCTCTTCCAAACTTGTCTCTGTCACATCGTACATGTACAACAGTACTGAAGCTCCGGCTACCTTTTCGTAAGTCCGCTCCACACCGATCGCCTCGATCTTATCTGTCGCATCCCGGATGCCTGCCGTATCGATCAACCGGAAGTTCAACCCTTCCAGTACAATATTTTCTTCAATCGTATCCCGTGTAGTCCCTGGGATATCGCTCACTATTGCCCGCTCTTCCTGCAACAATGCATTCAGCAAAGTAGACTTCCCGGCATTGGGCCTGCCTGCGATCACGGTCACGATCCCTTCCTTGATCGCATTGCCCAAGCGAAAAGTTTCAGCCAGGGAAGCAGCCAAGTGCCGAATATGCCTCACCAGCTCCAGCAATTGCTCTCTTTCTACAAATTCAACATCCTCTTCCGCAAAATCCAATTCCAATTCCAACAGAGAGGTGAAGTGCAGCAGCCGATCCCTTAACCGGCCAATCTCATCCGAAACTCCGCCCCGCATCTGCTGCATGGCCAAGTTGTGGGAACGGGAATTTGTAGAAGCGATCAGGTCAGCTACTGCTTCGGCTTGGGCCAGGTCCATGGCTCCATTCAAAAACGCTCGCTGGGTAAACTCTCCCGGTTCGGCCAAACGCGCTCCCAAATCAAGGAACAAGCTCAGGGCCTCCTGCAATATAAAAGGACTACCGTGGAAAGAAACTTCGCATACATCTTGACGGGTAAAGGACCGGGGGCCGCGAAAAATGGAAACTACTACATCATCGAGGAGGTTTTTGCCTTTGTGAATCTGCCCGTAGTGCAATGAATACCCCTTGGCATGTGCAATATTTTTAGAAAATACCCGGTCAACGAGCTTTACCGCAGCAGGACCGGAAAGCCGGATCAAACCGATTGCGCCCAAGCCGGGAGGAGTTGAGACAGCAACGATCGTGTCTGATTGCTCCATTACCGGCTACCGTCCATTTGTACCAATTCCTCCGGGGGCATTTCCCGGTACCCTCCGGAAATGACAAGCTCAAGAAGTTTAGTTTTCATACAGATTAATTCAAATGAAACAGTCGTATAAAACGGACCAACAGCAAATTTATGGAAAAAATACCCCTGTCGAATACTGATCTGCCCCGTGTTTCTAATCTCTAAGCAAATGAGAAAAAATCCGCATCTTTGGCGGGGAAAATGAGTGTTATCCGAAAACTTGCCAGTCAGACAGCTATCTACGGTTTGTCCTCCATCATTGGCCGCCTGGCAGTGTGGGGCCTCACTCCTATCTATACCTCCCGGCTGGGTATGGCGGAGTATGGGATTTTCTCTGACCTCTATTCATTCGTCACCTATTTCCTCGTGATCCTCACTTTTGGCATGGAGACGAGTTTCTTCCGCTTCTCTTCCGACGACCGTCAGGATTTCCGTCCTTATGCCCAGTCCTTCCTTTTTGTCACTGGACTTTCCCTGGTCTTTCTTTTCTTTTTCGGATTTGGCCACCAGGGATTTGCCAAAGTCCTCGGTTACAGCGACCGGTCCGGCCTGGTGCTCATGGTGGTCCTCATCATCTTCCTCGATGTCTTGGCTGCTATGCCTATGGCCAAGCTGCGGTACGATGAACGCCCCATAGTATTTGCCTTCATTAGCCTCCTGAGCATCTTTATCAATATCTCGCTCAATGTATTTTTCATAGCCATTCAAGGCCAAACTGAAGCGGAATACATATTCATTTCAAATCTGATCGCATCTGCCGTAAAGGTATTCCTCCTCTTCTTTTTTTCCCTCCCCATTTCGAATTTTGTCAGGAAATTGGGTCGTTTCGGAGCAAAGTTGGGTAGCATCAACATCCTCCCGGAGCGCTATCTCATCAACAAGAAAATGATGAAGTCCATGGTCAACTTTGGACTCTTCATTATGTTGGCAGGGTTGTTCGGTATGATCAACCAGTACAGCGATGTGAACTTTATCAGCAGAGTGTGGGGAGATGAACCGAGAAAGTTTGGGGTCTTGACCCTGACCGGCAAGGAAATGGCCGGGATATTCGCTGCAAATAAGAAGCTTGCTGTATTTATACTGCTGGTCACCCAGGCCTTCCGCTACGCCGCAGAACCCTTCTTCTTCCGGCAAGCCAAAGAAAAGGACTCCCGCAGAACCTTTGCCCGCGTTTTCCACTACTTCATACTCGCTGCACTGGGAATGTTCCTCCTGGTAAGCTCTTTCTCCTACGAATTTGTTTCCACCAAGATCGCCGGAGTTCACATCATCGCAGAGCCCTATTGGGCGGGCCTTGACTTGGTCCCTCTCCTGCTCTTTGCATTTGTGCTCTGGGGGGCATATATCAATATCTCTATCTGGTTCAAACTGACCAAACAAGTACGCTTTGGGATATTTTTTTCAGGGGTTGGAGTGCTCATCGTGGTCGTTCTCAACTTCATTTTGATTCCCTTCACAGGCTATTTCGGTGCAGCTATTGCCATGACTGTCTGCTATTCCGCTATGACGATCCTCGTTTACACCGCCGGGCAAAAATACTACCCTATTCCCTACAATATCCCTCGTATTGCTATCTATGCTGGCATATTCGTAACTGCTTTTTTTATCAACAATGCCCTGGGTCGGGGCCCTGTATTCTCCGGGACATTTTTTCAAAAACTCGGGGTTTGCCTAGTGACTTTCGGAGCCATATACGCCCTGGAAAAATTCATGCCTCCGAAATGGAAGCATGTGGCTGCGGAACCAGATCCAGCTGCTGGGAGTAGTGGTCACACGCCGGAAGATCCATGATCGTCACCGTCCCTGTTCCGGGGTCCTGCTCGCCGCGAGGGTCAACAGGTTGCCGGGAACAGATCACACATACTGCCCTGTAAGAGGTGTAAGAGGTGCAGGAAAATTATAGATTTTCAGGAACTGTTGAAGCATTACCTGGCGAACTTGAATCCGGCATTTCATATCTTCCGAACATGAATTATCTTCAAAAACGCATTCAGAGCTTTGGGTATGCATTTAAAGGGATTGGAACACTTATCCGGACACAACCGCACGCCACCGTTCACGCCCTGGCTACCGTGATGGTCATCGGTACCGGTTTTCTGATAGAAGTGAATCGCATGGAATGGGTCGCTCTTGCCTTTGCCATCGGGATTGTGTGGATCAGTGAAGCGGTCAATACCGCCATTGAGTTTCTGACTGACCTTGTTTCTCCCGGCCACCATCCTCTTGCAGGAAAGGTTAAAGACATCGCTGCTGCCGCGGTGTTGCTCGCAGCAGTTTTAGCAGTTGTCATCGCTGCCATAGTGTTTGTACCATATCTTACCGGAACCTATCCTTGAAACCAAACTGGTCCCGTACGGTATGCGCAGGAGCTTGGTCAATGTAACCGGACCCGAATGTAAGCACCGCAGGAATTGCAGTTTCCTTCGATGTGGGGATGACCTTTGTAATCCACATACACGGGATCAAACAATGCAGTACCGCGCTGACAGATTCGGCAAGCTACTTCGGTAAGTGGAGCTGTGAACCTATGTGAAAAAAAATGGCGGAGAATCGCTCTCACAAAGCCCCGGAGCCGAAAACCAAGGTTAGGAAACCGCTGCACAACAATGACAGCGGACACCATAAAGGCCGCAAAGGTAGCCAACAAAAGTATGGTGGAACGAATGGAGGGTACAGCGTAAACTAATTGAAGATCAGAGGATTGCAGAAAATTCGAAATGTAATTCATAAGTGCTTTACGGAAAGGTATACACATGTAACCTCTTGGTATATCCTTAAGTTACATAAACTCGAGGATATTTATTGCTTTCAAGACCTGCTCGTTAGCAAAAACTTTAAATGGACGCTACTTTCTTCCGAAGGCCTTTGCACACCAAAGCACAATCGTACCTGACAATATGTCACTCTCTCCCAATAATTTTCTTATCTTTGCTCTCGCAATCTAAGCGAGGGACAACCTATCGCATCAGTAAGCCTCCGAATTCCTATTTGGATGATTAAGAAAAGCATGAACAAAGGAAAGATCACACAAAAAGTATATGCACCGGGTAAGGTTAATTGGGAGGATCGCCTCTCCGGCCTGGGTAAGACAATTGACGAAACCAGGCAGGGAACGGCCTATCAAGGCACTTCCGAGGGCAAGAAAAAGGCCTATATTGAAACCTATGGGTGCCAAATGAATTTTTCCGATACTGAGATCATCGCCTCTGTCCTCAACGATATGGGTTATGGTTTTACGGACCAGGAACTTCATGCTGACCTTGTCATGCTGAACACTTGTTCGATCCGTGACAATGCCGAGGCCAAGATCTGGAACCGCCTGGTGGCCCTCCGTCATGCCAAGAAAAACAACCCCAGCCTGATGGTCGGAGTAATGGGATGTATGGCCGAACGCCTCAAAAAGAAACTGATGGACCGGGAGCAATTGGTGGACATCGTGGTGGGTCCGGATGCTTACCGTGATATTCCGAGGCTGATCGAAGAAGTTGAATCCGGCCAAAAGGCTGTCAATGTACTCCTTTCCCGCGAAGAAACTTATGCTGATATCTCCCCTATTCGGCTCAATTCCAACGGGGTCACCTCCTTCATCTCAATTATGAGAGGCTGTGACAACATGTGTAGCTTCTGTGTAGTTCCCTTTACAAGAGGGCGCGAACGGTCACGTGATCCGGAGTCCATCGTTCGTGAAGCGGAAAAATTAGTGGCTCAGGGCTACAAAGAGGTTACATTGTTGGGCCAAAATGTAGACAGCTTCAAATATGGTGAAGTAACATTTGCTCAGCTACTGGGAGAAGTGGCCCGGATCAGCCCTGAACTCCGCATTCGCTTCAGTACCTCTCACCCTAAAGATATTACCGATGATGTACTGCATACCATGGCAGCCTATGACAATATCTGCAACTATATTCATCTGCCAGCCCAGTCCGGGAACAGCCGGGTACTCAACCTGATGCGCCGCGGCTACACCAGAGAATGGTACATGAATAAAGTAAAGCGGATTCGGGAAATTATCCCCAATTGTGCCATCTCAAGTGATATTATTGCTGGATTTTGTTCAGAAACAGAGGAAGATCACCAGGATACGTTGAGCCTGATAGAATGGTCGAAGTACACCAATTCCTTTATGTTCTATTACAGCGAACGCCCCGGCACCCTGGCCGCAAAAAAATACGAAGACGATGTACCGCTGGAAGTAAAGAAACGCCGCTTGAGTGAGATCATTGAACTCCAAAACCGTATTTCAAGGGAATGGAGTTACAGCCGGGTAGGCAATACTTACCAGGTACTGATCGAAGGCAATTCCAAGCGCAGTACGGAGGACTGGTGCGGCAGGACGGATTTCAACCAAATGGTCGTTTTTCCAAAATCCGACCGCCCTCTGGCACCGGGAAGTTATGTCGATGTCCACATCAGCGAAGCGACCTCTCATACCCTGATCGGTAAAATGGTCTGAGGAATAACAAAACAACATGGATCATAGACCTAGCATTGAAACCATTAAGACCCGTTACGGGATCGTAGGACACAACCCCGCTCTGAACACTGCTCTGGAAATCGCTATCCAGGTGGCCCCAACGGATGTTTCAGTGCTGATCAGTGGCGAGAACGGAACTGGCAAGGATGTCTTCTCAAGGATCATCCACCAAAACTCAAAGCGCAAACACCAGCCTTTCATGGCCATCAATACCGGAGCAATCCCTGAGGGTACCATGGACTCAGAATTGTTTGGTCACGAAAAAGGATCGTTCACCGGAGCAGTCGATTCAAGGAAAGGTTATTTTGAAGAGGTTGATACCGGTACCATCTTTATGGATGAGATCAGCGAAATGCCCATGGCTTCCCAGGCGCGTTTACTTCGACTCCTGGAAAACAAAGAATACCTTCGGGTGGGCTCTTCGAAAATACGAAGATCAGACGTGCGGGTGATTGCCGCCTCCAACAAGAACCTGATCGAACGCATTCGCATAGGAAAATTCCGGGAAGACCTCTTCTTCCGCCTCAATACAGTCACCATTCAGGTCCCCCCGCTGCGGGAACGTGGAACGGACATAGAGTTGTTGTTCCAGTATTTCACCGATGAATTCTGTCACAAGTACCGCCGAGATCCTTTTTACCTTACCCCCGATGCAAGTGCCGTCCTCTACAAGTACCGATGGCCAGGCAACGTACGTGAATTGCGTAATTTTGTTGAGAAACTGACTGTACTCATCCCTGAGGAAACCATTACCAGTGATATGATCACCAAACACCTCAATGTCCGGGACTCCTACCTTCCCAGTCTGGTGGGTTCTCAGGATGCGGAGAAAGAAAGCCAAAATAATTCACGGCGTGACATTGAAATGTTGTATAAGATGGTTTTCAAGCTTCGAGATGAAGTCAGTGACCTCAAAAAAGCACTGGTCAGTCTGATCGAAGGAGCTCCCTCCAGGGTTTCAGCCCTGCCGAGCAAGTCCGGAAGTTCTTACGAAGAGTTTGAAAATACCAGGGAAAATATACTTTACGTTCGTGACCCGGACATCGAATACAAAGATACACGAGAGCGTTCGGACCAACATGCAGATGAGGCCGACATACTGGAAGAATCACTGAGCCTGGAAGTAAAGCAGAAGGAGCTTATTGTCAAATCGCTCCGCAAACACAACAACAACCGTAAAAAAGCTGCAAAAGAATTGGGGATTTCGGAACGGACGTTGTACAGAAAGCTAAAGAGCTATGGGATCACATAAAGCTATTCTCCTCTACTTTGGCTGGGTGCTGGTCGCTGTTTCCAGTTGTGGGATCTATTCTTTCCAAGGGGGTAAGTTAAAACCAGGACTGAATACAGTGTCCATTGAACGGTTTGAGAACAGCGCTTCCCTTGTTGTGCCCACCCTCGCCCAGGATCTGACGGAAGGACTCAAAGACAAATTTCAATCCCAGTCCAACCTCAGATTAGTTGACTACGATGGCGATCTTCAATTTTCCGGTACTATTACCAACTATTCAGTTTCACCCGTGGCTATCCAAGGAGATGAGACCGCTGCACAGAACAGGCTTACCGTTACCGTAAGTGTCCTTTACGACTGTACTACCTATCCCGAAGATTCATGGCAGCAGTCCTTTACCCAGTTCTCTGACTATGACTCCAATCAGAACCTGAGTGACATCGAATCTGAATTGATTTTGGGTATCATTGACAATCTAACTACTGATATTTTCAACAAAGTGCTTTCCAACTGGTAAGATCTGCCTGGGGATTTGGTAAAATTTACTTGTTCTTGATACTGAATTGAATGTTTCTGATCCTGAAGTGAATATTCCTAATACTGAGGTGAATGTTTCTGATAATAAGATAACAAGGCAATATGGCTATCAATTTTCAAGCTGAGATTCTCCAGGGTATTCCTGCTGAACTTCCCGAACTGCGTCCTCTGAGTCCTGACTATCCCCATCCGAAAGGCAGGAAACACGACTTGGATACCGAAGGCAAAAAAAGTGCCCTCAGAAATGCTTTGCGCTATTTTGATCCTTCGCTCCATGAGGTGCTTGGAGCTGAATTTGCCAGAGAACTCGATGAATACGGGCGTATCTATATGTTCAGATACCGTCCACACCACCTGCCTTATGCCCGGCCAATCGAAGCCTACCCTGCGCGGACACCTCAGGCTGCTGCCATCATGCTGATGATCCAGAACAACCTGGACCCTGCAGTAGCTCAATTCCCTGAAGAGCTGATCACCTACGGTGGGAATGGTTCTGTTTTCCAAAACTGGGCCCAGTACAGGATCACTATGAAATACCTGGCTGAGATGACGGAAGAACAAACCCTTGTCCTGTACTCCGGTCATCCAATGGGCCTCTTCCCCTCTCACCCCGAAGCTCCCCGTGTTGTGGTTACGAATGGGATGATGGTCCCCAGCTTCAGCAAACCTGCGCTCTACGATCAATTCAATGCGATGGGCATCACTCAGTTCGGCCAGATGACCGCCGGATCGTTTATGTACATCGGGCCGCAGGGGATCGTTCACGGAACGACCATTACCTTGCTCAATGCAGGCCGGCGGCACCGCCCTGACCGGGATGGCCTGGGAGGCATGATCTATGTAACTTCCGGTTTGGGAGGAATGTCTGGCGCCCAAGCAAAGGCTTCGGTGATCGCCGGAGCAGTTGGAGTCATCGCTGAAATCAATCCCAGTGCAGCTTACAAACGTTTCCAGCAAGGCTGGCTTGACGAACTGTATGAAGACCTCGAAGAGTTGATCCCCCGCATCAGGGAAGCCCAAAAGAACAAAACAGCAGTTTCACTGGGCTACTTGGGCAATGTTGTTGACCTCTGGGAAGCGTTGTACCGTGAAGAGGTGCAGGTGGACCTGGGTTCGGACCAAACTTCCCTCCACAATCCGTTTGGAGGAGGGTACTACCCTCAGGGATTAACCTTTGATGAGAGCGAGCTGTTGATGCGGGATAATCCAGCCCAATTCAAAGAGAAAGTCTATCAAAGCCTCCGGGCCCATACCAGAGCCATCCAGGCAATGACTGAACGCGGCATGTATTTCTGGGATTACGGGAATGCATTTCTGCTGGAAGCCAGTCGGGCCGGTGCCGATATTCAAAATTCCGACGGGTCTTTCATCTATCCTTCATACGTGGAGGATATCATGGGGCCCCTGTGCTTTGACTATGGATTCGGCCCCTTCAGGTGGGTTTGTACTTCCGGCTTGGCTAAAGATCTGCAGACCAGCGACAGGCTGGCTGCTGAAGTGCTCGACGAATTGCTGCTCCGGGCACCGGAAGAGATCAGATCACAGCTCTTAGACAATATCCATTGGATCACAAATGCCGAAAGGAACCAGATGGTCGTTGGTTCACAAGCGCGTATCCTTTACGCAGACAGTGAGGGGCGGATCAAGATCGCCCAACGGTTCAACCGGGCCATTCGTGAGGGCGAAATATCCAAGCCGATCGTTTTGGGACGCGACCACCACGATGTCTCCGGAACGGATTCTCCCTACCGGGAGACGGCTAACATCAATGATGGATCCTTTGTGACTGCTGACATGGCAGTGCACAATTTCGTGGGAGATGGGTTTCGCGGGGCAACCTGGATCAGCCTCCACAACGGAGGTGGGGTCGGCTGGGGGGAAGTGATCAATGGCGGGTTTGGACTTTTGCTGGATGGCTCGGCAGATGCTGACCGCCGCTTAGAATCCATGCTGTTCTGGGACGTCAACAATGGGATCGCAAGGAGGAGCTGGGCTCGAAACAAAGGGGCTATCTTTGCTATCAAACGCGAAATGGAACGCAACGCGGATCTGAAGGTCACTATTCCAAATATGACAGACCCTGAGCTGATTGATCAACTGATCAACTGTTGATCTCATCAATAGATCAACTGATAATTAACTCAGTTCAACAAAATACATATCGATCTCGCCCTTGTTCTTCGCAGCTACTTTCCCCCGGTACTCCAGAACAAATTTCCCATTTAGCAACTCTTTGGTACTCCCGGATATGTTTACTTTTCCCGGTTTCCCGCTGCTTTCCATTCTACTGGCAGTATTGACCGCATCTCCCCAGATATCATAAGCAAACTTGCGTACACCCACTACCCCAGCGACCAGAGGACCACTGTTGAGACCGATCCTGATGTTCCAGGGGCTACTTCCGGGTGGGAGCCCAGCATTGAAGTCTCGTATGAAATCCCGCATCTCAATAGCCGCACGGACCGCCTTGGCAGCATGATCAAGATCAGTCTCCGGCAAGCCACAAGCAGCCATATATGCATCTCCGATCGTCTTTATACGCTGCAACCCATGCTTCTCCACGATCAGGTCAAATTCAAGAAAGATTTCATCTAGCGTTTTCACCAACTCAGATGGACTTAAACCCTCGGAGATCATCGTAAACCCTACAAAATCTGTGAAAAGAACAGTTGCAGCTTCATAAAGACGCGGTTTAGATTGCCCGCTCTCCTTCAATTCTTCAGCCACTGCCACCGGAAGAATATTCAGCAACAGTTCGTCTGACTTCTGTTTCGCCGCTACGATCTCTTTCCGCTGTCGCCTTATCTGCCGGTTTCTTACCCTCAATTGTATCAAGGTCAGGAGAATGATAAACATCAGAAGCCCTCCTCCAACCAGAACCAGTGTCAAGTTTCGGATATTTTCCTGCTGCCTCTCGTTCTCTAGCATATGCTGGTTCTTCTGTGCCTCTTCCAGATCAGCCCTCAATTTTTCCTGTTTGGCGGCTTCGGTCATTTCATTCGCTATCTTTTCCTGCAACAATGCGTCCTGCCGTGCGCTGTCAGCTTTGGCTTTCTCTTCGTTCAACTCGATCTGGTTGATCAATTGCTGTCTGGCAAGATCTGAGATGCGGCCCTTTTGTTTTTCTAGGGCCAATTGGTCGAGGATCTGGAGGGCCTCCAACCTGGTCCGTTCTTCCTGGGAAGAAGCCAATTCCAATTCCTTTTGCAGCCTTCGTTTTTCTTCCTCAACCAGTTCATCCTTTAACTTTAACTGCTGCAATTCAAGCATTCGCTCAAGACTGGACTGTATTTCCCTTTCCTTAAGTTGTCGGTTACTGAGTTCAGATCGCCGTAGGTCAGTGATCGAATCCTTTAAGTCCAAGTATTTCTTCTGAGCATCCAGTGCATATTCAAATTCATAAAGCGACTTGTAGATAACGGACCTGGTATTGTAACTCTTTACCAGCAAGTCAGGATAATCGTTTTTCTCGGCAATTGCGATCGATTTTTCGTTGTATGCCAGGGCATTGTACTGGTCCTTTTGTTGGAAGTAAACCAAAGCCATGAAGTCATAAGCATTTCCGGCAGATTCTATCCGTCCGATCCTGATAGCTTTTTGAGCAGCTTTTTGAAGATATTCAATGGCTTCAAGGGAGCGTCCCTGGTTGTGTTGAATTACTCCTATATTCAGAAGTACATCTGCTTCCAGACCCGGATCAGAATTGAACTGCAGTTCTTTCAACGCCTGTTCAAAGTAACCCAGAGCCTCTGCATCCCTATTAAGGAATTTTGATGTGTATCCCAGATTGTTGAGGGCTTTGATGACGTCATCTGGTTTATTCTGCCTTTTCGCCAATTCCAATGCTTCTTTGGAATGGCTAAGTTCCTCTTGGTAGTTCATCTCAGCATGTGCAACCCGCGCCAATTGTTGGTGAATCCATAATTGATCGGGTTCCCTGCCTAATTTTTCCGCCAAGTCCAACACTCTTTCGTATGCGTTGCGGGCATCCCTGTAGGCAGACTTCGCAAGATCAGCCGCATCTTTGGTATTTCCACCAAGTCCCTCCGACCTCAAAAAAAAGCCTTGCTGGTGTTGAGACCAGGCATAGTATTTCATCGACTCATAAAGAAGGGAATCATTCCCGGCTTCTTTAGACAGGGTCTGGGCTTTTCCGAATCTATCAGCTGCTCTATCGTAGATTTTCTGATCCAGGTAGAACTTCCCAATCCCAAATTCTACCCGTGCTTCTTCGGCCTTGTCTTCTGTCTTTGTATTCAGATAATTGAGAAATTGTACCCGTGTTTTCAATTCTTGGGCTATTTGAGATCCCTCGGCGTACAATTCGATCAGTTCCCGGTAGCCCCTCCTGACAGCTTCGTCGAAGGACATTTGTTCGGCCAGTTCGACTGCTCTTTCCAAGGTATTCCGCCTGTCTTCTCCTTCCTGATCCGCAGCCTTTGCAAGCAAGGCATCAGGATTGGATACCGTGCCCTCGCTGCCCGGGTCGGGCACCTGTCCTACAACTACTACCCATGATGATATCAACATGTTCAGCAACAGTATGATCCTTTGCCACTGCATCGGTCTTACTCCTTTCTGTTGAGGTCAAAAGTCAAGCCGCCCAAGAAAGTCCTTCCCGGCTGAGGGATGTAAGGAAATTGATAACCGGAAAATGAACTCGTATGAATCCCCTTGCTGGATGACCTCGTGACGTTGTTCATTCGAACGTAAAATGTTAGCCGCTTGCTCAAATCCAAGCTCGCCACTGCATCAACATTGTAATACCCACCCTGAGAAGGTTTTACCAGGAGTGAATCATTGACCAATTGTAAGGCCCAGCGGAATTCTCCAAACACCTTGGTATAAACTGAAAGGTAAACCCCTTCAACAATGTTGAGGTGCAGATTCAATCCCCCCATAACATCCGGCATACTGGCAAAACTCGCTTCGGTCACCGTATAGGTGTCTTCTTCACCGAGAGAATCCAGGTTTTCGAATTCGATCTGCTCCGATCCGAAATTGAGTTGTCCAAACAGCTCTGCCCGCAGCCAACGGTCATTACCATAGCTAAGGAATCCCTGGATACCAACCAATCGAGAAGATGAGTTGGCATTGAAATATCCAATCTCATAATTGCCCGCTACCCGTTCATCAAGGTCAATGCCGGGAGGCGGTCCTCCTGGTCCTCCTGAACCTCCCGGTCCCCCCGGAGGCGGGTCTTCACCAAACAGGTCATCAGGCGTCAGCAATTTCGGAATCAGATTCTTTTCCCGGAAATGATAAAAAGTGTGAAAACTCAAGTCCCACTTATCATTCACCCTCAAATCCAGCCCAACCTCAAAGTTTGTCAAGTACTCAGGCTCAAGGTCTGCTTCAAACCTTCTCGCTATGAAGCTCGAATCCATGGGATCGATATCTCCACGGTAGTTGTTGGTAATATAATAATTGCCCGGGGCTCTGAATCCACGGGCCACCATTCCCCGAAATCGAAGTTTCTTACTTTGCTTGAAGAAAACGCCAAATTTAGGACTCAATGCATTGGCAAAATCTGTTGAATTTCCGCCATAGGACTGGTGGTCATACCTGAGTCCACCGATCAATTTCCACTTACCCGATCGATAGTACACCTGGCTGAAAACTGCATAGTTGATATTCCGGTACTCGTTGAATATTGAGGAATCTTCGATAATGCTTAAAGAATCTGTGGATGAATTCTCGATTATCCACTGTCCTTCTGGGGATAGGAGAGCAGAATTATCCGCATAAGGCCGGTTCAGATAGTTCTGAAAAGACTCCCCTGAATTCATTGAACCATTTGCACCGAACAGGATATTCCATTTTTCTCCCGGGCGGTAATTCACCAACTGTTCCAACTGTAGATCTAGTGAAGAACCGTACATAAAATTTCGGTCTGCCGAGATTGGATGGGCAATTCCAACGTAACTTGAATTCTCATCAAGCTCATAAATAATCCCGGAAAGATTGGTGGTAAAATCGATTTTGGTGGAAGATTTTTGATATTTCAACTGGTGTGTTTGCAAGACATCTCCGTAAAAGGCGTTGGAAGTGGAATAGTCGACATCCGTCACATGGCTCCCAAGCCCACTGGGGTCATGGCGGGTCATGTATTGAAAATTGTAAGACAAACCCCTGTAAGCTAGTGAGATTCCCAGCATCTGTGCATTTTGAGGCATTTCTCTGAAGTTGGGGATGCTATCGTTGTCAGGGTCTCCTTTCCAATATGGATTGTCATCCACCACTGCATAACGGACAGTACTCAAATCATCTCGCTCCCAGAGAAAATTGATGTCATCGCGGCTCCAAGATGCTGCATAGAAATTGTAGTCGACAACATTTTTCGCTTTCCCTAACTTTCCTCCCAAGGAAAGATGAAGGTATGAAGTACGCTGACTCCCCAGAGAAGCTCCGCCATAGGCTTCGATCGGACGGTCAATATCGTCCATCACGATATTAATCACCCCTGCCATAGCATCAGCTCCAAATACGGAACCTGCCGGCCCCAAAGTGATTTCAATCCGTTCGGCAGCCTGGATGGGAAGCTGTGCGCTGATAGCCATCCCGGGAGTTACGGAGGGCTCTACGGGGATCCCATTTACAAGGATTTTGGTGTAAATATTTCCAACTAAGCCCCTCATTAGAAAGGTTTCCCCCAGCTGTGCAGAACCCGGCTGTGATGTTCTAAAACCAGGCAGGGTCTTCAATACATCAACAAGGGTAGTGAACCCGTTTCTTCGGATCTCATCTTTGGTAACAACAATTGTCCTTAGTGGAAGTTCATCGCCACTTTCATGGATACGGTTCGCGGAGGTGATGTGGTTAGATTTATCAAATTCGCGGATCAATAGGTCTTTTGTCTGGAAGACCTCGGGCTCAAAGGAAGCTGAATCTGTCTGAGCAGATACGTTCCGGAATAAACTGCTTGCCAGACATATAGTTATGATGAAAATATCCAGTCCTCTGGTGCTGCCCATGACCCGCTATTAATCTAATGCTCCAAAACAGGGAATCTGAGGTTATTTCAGCAGCCCCCGTATTTAATGTCTCTTAATAATTTCAGACTTGATAAACGGAAGTACAGGATGGGGATCCTGTACTTCCTCAGGAATCCAATGTAAACGAGTCTATGTAAACAAAGGAGACGAAAAATTACGTCCTGAATAATGGCGCTCCGGACGAATACTCATTACCGGGCGTTGGCTGTGGTTAACAATCCGATCAGCAACGGAACCGAGCACGGTAGCTTTAAGACCACTATCTGATTCTGATTGGGTCATAATGCAGATCAGATCTGCATCAATCCGGTCAGCGTAGCCGAGAATAGTATCTGAAATAGATGAAGAACTTTCTTCAAAAGTCACATGAATATCGGTAAGACCATACTGGGTTGCATAATCCTTGGACCATTTTATACGTTCTTGGAGCCTTATCTGGTCACTGGCAGATCCTGAGACAACTCCATGGATATAGAGAGAGGCACCAAATTTTAGAGCAAATTGTACTCCCCATCTCAACTTCTCCCCTGATTCTTGTGTCAGGTCCATTGGGAGAAGGATTCTTTTGAACCCACCATATTTTGGCTCGTTACGCATAGTAACGACAGGACATGGTGTGTGGCGAATGACATAATTGACGGCACTCCCCAAAAGGGTATCTCTCAGGCCCCCTCCTCCTTTGGTTCCGAAAATGATGATCCGTGCATCAATATCCTTGGCTGTCTCAACGATAGCAACCTCGGGACGATTGTGGTGCTTCACTATGGTACTAATTGAGGCACTGGTCTTTTCGCGAATGTTAGCAGCATACTCATCGATGTGTTTTTGAGCACGCTTTCTGACCTCTTCCTCGCTAACATCTGAAAATAAGCGAGAGAGACCAGTTGGCACATTGAACGCATGCATCAAAACCAAGTCTGCATCGAAGTTCTCAGCCAAGTGAATTGCAGTTGACTCTGCCTTTTCGCCAAGCGGGCCGAATTCTGTGGGAAATAAAATCCTAATTTCTTTTGACATAAATAGTGAGTATTTAGGTTCCAGATATTTAAGTTAAGGCTGTCAATATAGTTAATTGCAGGCTTTTTGTCTCTCTTTGATTTGAGCAAGATGCTTAAGTTTGACCGGCTCCCGGAGTGTTTTACTGCTCTGAGTAAAAAACCGGTGATTGGATAAGAATTTGATTTGAAGGTTGTCCCAGTCACAGAAATCCCTGATGATACTGCGTGAAAGGAATTCCCTGAACAAACCTTCACCAAGTGTAAAAAAATCTTCTCGCCCCAGATAATCCAAGTCTGCATCGCAGATTATTTGCTCAAGCAGATTTTCAGGCGTCTGAGGAAGCTTGGTGGCCATGATCAATCTGCATGTTTCATCTATAGTATCCTGGGTGAATCCATATCCGGGTAGGATCTCGCGGGCGAGAACGCAACCGTGGGCCTCATGTTCATCCATGGATATCAAAAATCCTGAATCATGCAGCAGGGCAGCTAACATGAGAAGATCCATTTCCTCCTCATTGACATTTTCAGAAATCCCTAAACGCTTAGTGGATGCTAATACATCTAGTGTGTGACGTGCACTGTGATACGTAAGACAAGGATTTAACTCCGTTTGAAGCCGCCCCATGATATAATCTCTTAGCTCGCCAAATCTTTTCATAACCATGCTCCCCGCTGGATAAGACTCTCCATAGATCTATTTTCGTGAACAATCCTGAGAAACTTTCGAGATTCAATTTAATGATATCCTCGAAAATGAAAAATACAGTCGGGTAAAGGTATGTTGAAATATGCTTCATTTTGATTGCTAGTACTCCCTCGCTCCTCTTGAAAAACACATTTATCAGAGTTTGAGATCAGTTTATGCACAATCAGACCTTGACGGTGTCTTGTTTATAGAAATGCAACCATGCACGACAAACAAAAAGGGTTGGTTCCCTTTACAGAAACCAACCCTTCAAGCTACTCCCCAATGATCCATTTTAAGGCTGGGAGGCATAAAACAGACCGGGACAATGGCCATTTTTCAAAACGAAGCGTCCCGGGCTTGGAAGAACCAGTACCTACTGGACAACTAATTTCTTGATTTTCCTTGTCTTTTCGGATGCCAGCTCAACAAAATAAGATCCAACTGGGAGTTCTGAGATGTTGACAAGCGCATGGTTAAGACCTGCTTTAGCATCAATCAATTTTCCATCCAGAACCTTACCAGTGAAGTCAGTTACCCGGAGGGTAATGGTCTCATTCTTCCCGGAGCGGAATTCTATCTTAACATCGTGGGTACTTAGCTTAGAGACCGGATTTGGGAAGAACCTGTAGAATTCGATGCCTGAAGTTGACGTAAATTGATCGAATTCATAAATTCTCTCTTCATCTGAGCTACCCTGACCAGCATCTCCCGTGGTTGCTACTTCTACATTCTGAGCATTAACATACACGGTATAGTCTTCAACTTCTCCGTAAAAAATACTTGAGCATGGGCCAGGTACATACTTGTCCCACTGCATTGTTACTCTCATTCTCATAGGGCCATTAGAAGTGACTTCAGGAACGTCGAAGAATCCACTGACAGTATTGCTTCCATTGTCTCGAAAGACCTGCTCACCGCTGTCGTAAAAGTCCCCGTCACGGTTCCAGTCAATCCAAACTGTCCAGTACTCTGTCGATGCCGAAGCTGAAAATCCAGGGGTCAACTGGATAAAGGCATTAAATCCACCTGCCAGCGTGTCCACCCGATCAGTAAAGTCTGCATATCCTTTGTTATCTCCAGAGGTATTGTTTATCTGACCAATGGTTACATTGCTAATCCATTCTTCCCTTGAACTCTGGCCTATGGCCCGGCAGTAGTCCATTTGACACTGATCCACGGTCACATTGAAGCTACATGAATCGGTGTTGCCTTTTTCATTTTTGGCAGTGTAGACGATTTTAGTCACTCCCTCCGGGAAGAAGTCGCCAGAAGCGGGGCCAACTACTTGGGTCAGGGTTGCATTACTATTGTAAGGAACTTCCATCACATATTTGTAACGGTTAAACATTGAACGTTCAGACCAGTTGACGATAGCCCCTCCACTGCTGCCACATGGGACGGTGACATTACCTGGGCAGGCCATTCTCAGACTATTGGTACACTCTACAGTGATAGTTGAAGAACAGCTGTCAACGTTACCGGCATCATCTACCACAAACAACTCCACCGTATTCTGACCCACGTTGGCACAAGTCAGCGTGCTGGTACAAGTTTCCTCACGGAATGAGACGTCTGCCAGGGCACCTGATCCCTTGAGTTTAATATCCATCCTGGTTACTCCCGAAGTATTCATATCCACTTGCTGGACTGAATTATCTCCGACTGGTGATATCGGGAAGTTGACTAGGCCCCCGGAAGTGGTCAATATAATTGAATCACCTATCTCATCAATATCAACCAAGGTTACATATCCAAGGGTAACAGGATTTATAAATTCCAGTGTCAGTTTACCGCCACGTTTATTATCATTAGGCAAGGTGTCGTTCCATTGCTGAATGATCAAGATGTTCTTCAGTGCAGTGGTATTGGTCGCTCCACCTGCTCCTATACCAGGCCCACCATGCTGAGAAGATGGGGAACCAAGGTCGTAATCTCCCCCGGTAGGATTTGAAGAATCGAATATCCACGCCTGGTTAAGTCCACGTTTTGCACTTACCGAGTCAATTCCGAATGGCCGGAATTGGGTGGTAATATTTGTACCCGGAGGTATAGGCATACCATCAGGTCCCAGATCAAAGTCAATCAAGATAAAAGGCTTACTGCAAACCGACAAACTATCGATACCACAGTTGTCAAAACTACCTCCATCAATGTCAGAAGTACTGATCGAAAATGAATCACCCGCGGGGATCTGTATCGTGATATTCTGACAAACCGCTGTTGGAACCAGTGTGTCTTCAATAGTTACCTCAGCGGTGCAACTGTCAACGTTTCCACTCACATCTGCGATGGTCAAAGTTACTGTCTGTGGGCTAGTGGTATTACAATCGAATTGAGTTGAATCAAGTGTGATATTAGCAATTGAACAATTATCACTGCTACCTGCATCGACATCTGAATTTGTAATGGTGGCCAGGCCATTGTTGTCCAAGGTCACAGTAATAGCGTCACATACTACATTAGGCTCTTCTACATCATTTACGGTAACCGAAAATGAACAAGTATCACTATTGGCACAAGAATCCGTGGCCGTAACGGCTACAGTGCTGGTACCAGTTGGGAAACTTGAACCTGAAGAAGGACTTGAAGTGACAACAGGACTAGGGTCGCAATTGTCAGTTGCAACCACGGAATAAGTTACAACTGCACTGCAGTCACCTGGATCATTTGAAACCACAATATCTGCAGGGCAACTTACAGATGGTGAGACCGTATCGATAATGGTAATGTTCTGAACACAACTTACATCAGTATTACAGGCATCAACCGCAGTAAAGGTCCTGACCACAACCCCGGAAGAGCCACAAGATTGGATAACTGAATCGGTGAAGGCGACCTGAAGGTCATTGATGATTTGATTGCAGAAGTCAACCAAATAGCCTGATCCGCTC
>JBFGVE010000026.1:0-26533 GCA_041565275.1 Bacteroidia bacterium | reverse complement strand
TTATGGTAATTAGGAATCCGCCCACCGAATGCAATTCCCCTCAAATTCATTTTCTCACTTAGTTCTTTCCTGTAGTTGTAAAGCCTTCTTCCAAGTCTCAACCCCCTGAACTCAGGTTTGATAAACACATCTATGCCATACAGGACGTCTCCATCAGGATTATGGGAATCAAATGTATAGTTTGCAGTGATTTCTTTGTAAGAATGGTTGTCCTCAAATTTGTCATAATCAACAATTATTGACAAGGCACAACCTGCTATCTGACCATTTACCTTAATTACAACCTGACCTTCCGGAAATTTACTGAGCAAAGTCGTAATGTGGTGTTCTCTCCAGTATGAATCCGGCATTGAAGAATAGGCGGATTGCATGACATGCTTGATTTCCAAATAGTCTTCTATCTGAAGGTATAGCAGCTCAACTTTGTCTATTTCGCTAAGTTCCATTTCTTGGTTTTCAAATTAGGTACCTCCGTGCAGATGCAACTGGATTTTGCTCTGTGCATTTTTCTTGCGAACATACTTGATCAAGTAGAATATTCAAAGGGCCGCGCATATTCTTCTGTAAGCATATCAAGCAAGCTCTTGTACGACATGTTTCGCTTTTTCATTCAGCTACAATTCAGTTAAAAATTTCTGATCTTTCTTCAACTAGACACTTAGTACAAGGGGTAAAAACTAGGATTAAGGGAGGATCTGCTTGATCATCCCAACTGCCCGGGCAAGTGTTTCCGGTTTTCCCACATCCAACCACAAGTCATCATCGTGCCGATAACCTCGAATACGTTCGGTGGAGGCGAGGTCCAGAAAGGTATCGATGATGGAAAACATTCCTTCTTGACGAATCAAGGGAACCATTTCAGGAGATATGATTTGAATTCCGGAAAAGGCAAGGATCTGCCAGCCATTGACCGCGATTTCTTCATAGGAGTTGAGCATTCCCCGAACTTTGCCTGTCCCTTGGTGAACCCAACCTCTTAGCTGCAGACGGTTGTCCCAAACCAAGTATCGGGATGTCTGGCGTTGACGCAAAGCGAGGGTAGCAAGGGATTTGCTTTCCAAGTGGTGGGACAACAGCAGGTCATAATTCAGGTTGGAAATAATGTCGACATTAACCAGAAGGATGGGTGAAAAGTTTCCAATCAAAAGTTTCGCTGCTTTCTTCAATCCACCACCTGTTTCCAGCAGAAGTTCCCGTTCGTCAGAAACGACAATTTCTATACCCAACCTCTTGCGTAGCACCTTGACTCGCTCTTCCATCAGTTCTGCAAAATGATAGATGTTTACCACGACCTGTTCAACTCCAAAAGCCTTTAACTTGCGCAACTGGATTTCTAGTAGACTCATACCATCGATCTCCACCAATGCCTTGGGGCGGTCGTTTGTCAGGGGCCGTAGCCGGGTTCCGAGCCCTGCGGCAAAGATCATCGCTTTCATCTTGTCCATCGGAGATTAGCCTTCATTGATCCAGTTTTTGCGTTCTTGAACAATGTGCCGCAAAATTATATTTACCCCATAGCGATCTTTTAAATGGGTAGCTATCTGATCAGCACAGTATACGGAGCGGTGTTGTCCCCCTGTACAACCAAAGCAGACCATTAAATGGGTGAATCCGCGATCAAGGTACATCTCCACACTTGGTTCTATGATAGCTTTGACATTGGCGAGGAAGGCTTCAACCTTGCTTTCTGCAAGTAGGAAGTCGATTACGGGCTGATCCCGGCCTGTAAGTTGCTTGTAAGGCTGGTAGCGGCCGGGGTTGTGAATAGCTCGGCAATCGAAGCAGAAACCACCTCCATTCCCGGAGGGGTCTTGGGGTAATCCTTCTTTGTAGGAAAAGCTCAAAATCTGCACGGTCAAAGTTTCAGGGTCTTTCCATTTGCGGCCCAGACGCACCAGTTTTGGAGCCTTCAGCAGGTCTTGGAGGATGGTGATCAGTGGGGCCATACTGGTTGGCCAATTTCCGTGGTCGAGTATCCAACGCAAATTGTCCAAAGCATAGGGAATGCTATCCAGAAAATGAGTTTTCCGCTTGATCAACCCCCGGAATCCATAAGAACCCAGAGTTTGCAGGTTTCGCACCAGGGCGTAGGAAATAAATTCATCTTTGAAATTCGCACGGTCTAGTTCGAGGTGTTGACTAACGGCATCCAGGTAGTGATCCAATAAATCCACCCGGGTTGCCATGTCTATGGCTGCTTTGGCTTGGAACAGTATAGAGGCAAGGTCGTACGGAAGAGCACCGCGGCGCCCTCCTTGGTAGTCAATGAACCAAGGCTTGCCTCGGTGAACCATGATATTCCGTGCCTGAAAGTCACGGAAGAGAAAGTGTTCGGTATCGCCAGCGACTAAAATGTCGATGAAGGCACGGAATCCATCTTCGAGGGCTTGCTCATCAAATGGAATGTCCGAAGTCATGAGGAAGAAATACTTAAAATAGTAGAGGTCCCAGGCGATTGCTTTGTGGTCAAATCTGTCTCTTGGAGTGCAAAGACTATAATCGAGGCCCCTTCCACCGATGACTTGCATTCGGGCCAGTTGAGTGAGGGATTGCTTGTACAATTTTCGGATTTCACTGGGAAAGGCGGTAGGATCACCCAATTCTTCACGTTTTGTTTGCAGCAAGTGCAGCAATGTCTGATCCCCCAGGTCCTGTTGCAAGTAGCCACTTTTATCTGCAGCCACAGCAAGTATCTCCGGAACTGGCAGGTTCAGGGTCCGAAAGTGGCGGGTAAATCCGATAAAGGCTTGGTTTTCGGCTAGGTTGGGATTGAGGACCCCGATAACGGAAGTGTCGCCAGCTTGCAACCGGTAGTAGCGGCGTTGCGAACCAGAAGGAGGGAGGGCTCGGACGAAGTCCGGGGGAGAGCCATACCAATCAGCAAACAGTTGATGCAGTAAGTCAGACATTAGGACGAATTTAAGGGGATATTTTCATATCCCCTTAAATTCGCCTCCCCGGTCCATAATTGTGGACTGGTTTCCCTGTCCCTCAAGCCTGAAAATGATAGCAGGTGTGGGACGATACCAACATCTAAAGTCTCCCATCTTCAAGAGTTTTTTAGTGACATTGCCGAAATCACTTTCAATGCGGAGGAAGTAAATACCACTGGGAAGAGCTGCATACTTTTCCCGGCTTTTGTAGTTGTGGTAGCCTGGACCTTGCTTTCCTGCGAACTCATTTATCAGAACTTTACCACTGATGTCGGTCAAGGTGAAGTGAATGCTGCTGGCCTTGGCAAGATCATAAGAGATGTTCACCTCGTCGAAGAATGGATTTGGGCTGACTGAGACGGTCCATTTGGGCCTTTTAGCTTCTTGACTCCCTACGATGGTGTTCACCCGGACATTGTCCAGGTAAAGGTTTTGTCCGTTGCCAGAAACAGAACGGAACTGGAAGCGGACATCGGGTTGGTTGGCAACGAAGGTATCAATATTGACCATGATGGTTTTCCAGTGACTGGAATCGGTTGGGCTCCAGCCAGTAGAAATGGCATTGCCTGCGACTGTGGGAAGAAAGACGCCTCCCTCACTCCAGACCGTATTCCAGGTGGAGCCACAGTCGTTAGATACCCGTACTGAGAAAGTGTCTATCTGGAAGCCATTGTAACGTTTGTAGGCGTAGTCAAAGAACAGGTCACTGGCGATTGCGTCGCTCATGTCAAACACTCTGGAATTGAGGTTGGCGAATGCACCTACATTGGAAGCCTGATAATTTTCGACAACCATTGAGTTGGCACCTTGAGAAGATGCACCGGATTTCAGTGTCCAGGTAGGTGTGCCATTGGTTTCCTCTGTGAACCACCCTTGTGGGTAAAAGAGGATGCCTTCGAAGCTTTCATCTACATCGTTGGTATCTGCTTCTGTAATCTCAATATAGTTGGTGATCGACTCGGTATCGGTACCCAGATTGTTGGTGGCTTCAAGTGTGACTGAATAAAAGCCAGGGGCTGAATAGGTTACCAAAGGGGTCTGCAAGTTGGAGCTGGCAGGGGAGCCACCGGTGAAGGTCCAATTCCAACTGGTAGCAGGACCGGAACTTAGGTCGGAGAAAATGATGGTTTGACCGATGCAGCCTTTTTGTACATCGCTGGCAAACGAGGCAGTGGGTACACAACCGGGGGAAACGGTGCCGTCACATCCAGTAGCACTGAGGTTGGCGGGGGTCCAGAGGCCTGAACGCCAGGCTTGCATCTGAGCATCCATCCGGTCCTTTTGACCTTGCGTAAACAGGTTCTGGCACGTACCATCGGAATAGTCCATGTAATTTTCAATCTGATCATTATCATCGACGGGGGAATCGGTGCAGGAATTAATGACAGGACAGCCAAAATTAGGCTCAAATGCTTGTGGGGTGTCGCAAACACGGTCACCATTGGAAGAACAGTCGGAGGAGGAAGAACCAGAACAACTGCCCTGAAAAGTATGAAAGAGACCAACCCAGTGGCCTACTTCGTGGGTCGTAGTCCGGCCCAGGTATGCGCTATTGCTGTTACGGCCAAAGAATCCGCTGTGGACAACAATACCGTCAAGTTCGGGCTCCAGTAACAGTCCGGAAGGAAAGGTTGCATAACCAATCACTTCACCTGAACCGTTGGCTCCCTCGATCGTGCGTGGCACCCAGATATTTAGATACATGTCGGGATCCCACTGGATCAAGCTCTTGAGAGCTGAGGGATCGGTTCGATCATGGAAAGCCTGGGCTGGATTGACAATGCGGTTGATCCCGGAGGTAGGGCAGCCATTGGGGTCAATACTGGCCAGGCAGAATTCGTATTCGGTGTCGACACCGTTACCATCGCCATTGGTACCGGCCATCTTGCGAAAATCTTCGTTCAGGATGTCGATCTGTGACAGTATCTCTGCATCAGAGAGGAGGTTTATCGCAGAAGTTTGCACCACGTGAACCACTACAGGAATAATTCTAACTGCACGGGATACGCGACTATTGGGTTTATTGCGGATAAACTCCCGGTACTGAACCTCGACGGCCTCCTCGGCTGCACGCGCCTGAGGATTATCCCGCAGATATTGCTCGTGTAATTCATCTGAACCACAAACATACCGTGGACTCTGTGCTGAGGATATAGATGCGCTGGATCCGATCAGCAGAATAAGGGTTAACAAGTGTAGTGAAATGGTCTTCATATTATCTATTTTCAATGGCAATTTATTGTAGTTTTTGAGATCAGCAAAGGCGAGTGGTGATAAATCACCGCCTGATCGCTTTCCGAGAACTGTGGTCTTTACATTGGATATCCTATGCAGGAAATAAATTTCAAACAATTACCCTCCAAATATAGGCAATGAGAGGAACTAATTCTGTCGCCAGGAGGGCCAAGAGTTTATTTTCTCTTTTTCTTGCCGGGATGCATGCCTTTTACCATGCTTTGAAGCAAGAATTGGACCTTATCTTCAGGTGCATCAAGGACTCCATGCATCATGCCAATCAGAGTGGCAGTCAATTCGCGGGAGGGGGAGGGATAGGTGACGAATTTAGATTTCCGTATTCCTTTTAACCATTTGCTTATCTTTTGATGAATGACCCTGCGTTCATAGGCGAGGATACGGTCCTCTAGGTGAGGCATTGAATGCTTGATCTCTTCTCTCAGCTTGTGAGAAAAAGTTTGGTTAAATGATTTGTAGGCTTTGAAAATTGCTATTATAGCTTCATATCCGTCGGTAAGTAAGATTGCCTGGCTAATGTTAGCGTGTACCTGAGAGAATAACTCTTCAATGGCAGTTTCCAAGATTTCTTCTTTGGAATCGAAATGGACATATATGGTTTTTTTGCTGATCCTCAACTCTCTGGCTACCAAATCCATGGAAACCCTCTTATACCCCCTTTGATTGAAGGCATAGAAACTGGTCTCCAGTACTTTGAGGCGTACTGGGTGATTATGGTCGTGTTTTTGCATAGAACTTGTGCCTCCTGGATAGAATAATGCCATTTGACGGCTGGCAGCAATCAACTAGCGAGGAATCACAATACCCGCCAGACAATCAGTTCCTGTACATTACCTGGTTTACCGCATCAATTACCCACTTGGGGTTGGGCAGCCAAGCTTCGATCAGGACAGGAGAGTAGGGGAGAGGTGTATCTTTAGCAGTGACCCGGATAACAGGAGAGTCCATATAGTCAAAGGCGCGACGTTGGATCATATAGGTCAATTCAGCTGCAAATCCACCGAGTGGCCAGCTCTCCTCAACAAATACGCAACGGTTGGTCTTTTTGACAGATCCGATAATGGTATCGTAATCAATCGGCCGCAAGCTTCGGAGGTCAATCACCTCAGCATCAATTCCGTCTTTGGCAAGTTCTTTGGCGGCATCCAAGCATACATGGACCATTTTCCCAAAAGAGACGATGGTGACATCTTTGCCGGGGCGCTTGACATCGGCGGTACCAATGGGGATCAGGAATTCATCGCTTTCAGGAACTTCCCCCTTCCAACCGTACATCTGTTCTGATTCCATAACCAAGACCGGATCATCGTCCCGGATAGCAGACTTTAGGAGCCCTTTGGCATCTCTGGGGGTAGCTGCAGAAACAACTTTGAGACCAGGAGTATTGGCATACCAGTTCTCAAAGCTCTGAGAATGGGTGGCTGCCAACTGGCCTGCACTCTGACTAGCGCCACGGAAAACAATGGGAATATTGAATTGGCCACCAGACATTTGGTATATTTTTGCAGCATTGTTGATGATCTGATCGATCCCAACCAGGGAGAAGTTGAACGTCATGAATTCAATGATAGGACGCAGGCCAACCATCGCTGCCCCTACCCCAACTCCAGCAAAACCAAGTTCAGATATAGGGGTATCAACAACCCTTTCAGGGCCAAACTCATCCAACATACCCTGTGAAACCTTGTATGCACCATTGTATTCTGCGACTTCCTCGCCCATGAGGAATACACGGCTGTCCCGGCGCATTTCTTCGTTCATTGCTGCCCTCAGGGCTTCTCTAAATTGCATTTCCGCCATAGGTATTCACTGTTTTATTGGAACAGCTAAATTACGTACCATCTCCAATAATTCCTACCCCAAGGATCTGGATTTGAGCTGCCACCAATGATGTCTTTTAATCAACCTTGATAAACTTACCGGCCAAAACACCACGCTGAGCATTCAGAATAAAATAGTAAGTGCCAAATGCAAGGCTTCCCAAGTCAAGTTCGATACTTTGTTCACCAGCGTTTTTGGCCAGAAGTCCAGTGTCCATAACAGGCTTTCCACTGATGTCAAACACTGTTAACCGGACCTTTTGGGAACTCTTGAGCGAAAACGGCACTTTAACCGAGGAAGTTGAAGGATTGGGAAAAGGGCGGTATAGACTGAGGTCACCTGCTACAAGCCCCGATTTGAGGCCAACAATTTCATTGTAATCTACAATGGGAAGGATCATCGCATCGGCATCCATGTTAGCACCTCCGAAATTCCAAATATCCCATACGCGGAACCACTGTCCAGTGCTGGCCAATTGCCGTGTTCTTTTTTCGCCGTATCCGTCCGGGCCTCCATTGCTGGTCAGGACATTGTTGGAGAGGATCACAACGGTGTCGTTAATGGAGCTATCTCCCCTGTAGTTGATAGAAACAAAAAAGTCGCCTGAGGTACTGTCAAGTACAGTTAGCGGTATGAAGGTGAGAAAGCCTGCAGTATCCAGATCAGCTACACTTTTCTTGCCTATTCCGATGACTACATCCGGCATAGAGTCTGGTGTACAGGTATAGGCCTTGGCAACGATGCTGTCTGCCTGGCCAAACATGATCTGCTTGTGGGTAAAATAGACAGCCAATTCAGTGATTTTAGTCACCCCGTTCAGGGCTGTGTAGTGGACGCCCACTTCTTCCGTAAATGAATTGGTGCCAAGGGTGTATCCGCCTTCTCCTGCACTGAGGAGATAAAAATCCGTAGAACGGTCGTAGAAATCGGTAATGGTGTCCACGTATCCGCTGATGCGTTGGTTCATCTGGAAAAAGTCAGGTTGAACTGCACGTGGGACAATTTTCGTGATGGTATAGGGGCTTTGGGCCTGGATCAAGGTGAAAGGAAATACCAGGAAAAAAAGCAAAAGGATCCTAGGAAGTCGAAGGGTGTAGTTCTGGAGCATAAGGCAAATTAAGTTGTTGTGAATAGTGACCGTAATTAAAGAGTAGCCCAAGGCTGAGAGAATCTATGAACCGCAAGAGGATACTCATCGGGAGATGAGACCCAGTAGATATTCAAGAGTTTCGGGGCTGGATGGGCGGGGTGCATTGGGATTAACCACTTCTCCAGTCTTATCTATCACCATATACCGGGGAATGCTTGAGATCTTGAAAAAGGCTCCTGCACCGTCCTTCCATTGCGCAGGAGAATGGGTCATGAGACCTTTAAGTTGGTGAGCGTCGATCGCTTTCCTCCACGCGCCATCCGTTTTGTCAATCGAGACATACAAAAGGACAATATCTTTCATACCTTTTTTGCCAAGGCGGTCTTCCAATTCAGCATGCAGTATTTTAGAGTATGGAAATTGTTTCCTGCACGGTCCGCACCAACTCGCCCAAAAATCAATGTAGACGACTTTTCCAGCAAAATCGCTGAGATAGACCGGCTTGCCATCCAACCCAACCATGCGGAAAGGGTATTTTTCATCCTTCTTCCTGTGGCTGTTCTTGGCGGCAGTTTCTTCCGGCTGATTTTTCTTTGCCGCTTTTTCAGCTGCTTTCTTCTCCGCCAGCACAGATTCACATTTGTTCTCTAGGGCTGGGTAATATTTGTCACCGTTAGTTCCGCCACGAACTTGCTCCCGCAATTTGATCATGGTTCCGGTGGTGACTTTTTCGCAATTTTCAAAGAATAAACGGCTAAGGAACCAATTGAAAGTAGTGCCGGTGAGTTCTGATTTAGCAGCTTCCATCTTATAGTCTACGGATTTGTTGTAATCACTGAATTTGATAAAACCGTGAGCCTTAGACGCGGTATAGGTGATATAGTAATAGACAAATTCACGGTAGTTCTCACTGTTGATAGCAGTTTCATGGTTCAGGAGATCCTCTGAAAAGGTATCTTCAATGGTTCGGGGCAAGTGCCTGACCTGCATATTCTCAACATTGCTGTTGGCCTGAAGAATGGGGTAAGAGATCAGCCAGCGGTAGTACCAGTATTTGACTTCGGACTTCATGTAAGTATTGAAGCCGGTTGAGAATGAGGCTTTGTCAGGCGCTTTGTGGAAGGCCTCTTCCATGGATCTTCGTTGGCGAAAGAGATCCAATTCGTACATATCCACTGGCGTAGTCAGTACAGTTTGTCGCATAAAATCCTGATCCAATTCGCTCCGGAAGACCGTCTGGTAAAGGGTGTAAAAGTAATTCTCCTTTTGCAACTGACCGTCAAACACGATCTCACCGTCCTTGGTTCCTCCATCAAAGTTCAGTTCCAAGTGTGAGGCTGGCTCCAGGTAAATGTTGAAGACCTTTTCTGCGGCTTCAATCCGTACTATTTCTGATTGTTCGAGTTTCAGGTCGACGGTGAATGATCCCTCATTTAAAGGGACTTCTCTCCTGACGGATCCCTCTCCAATATCCAGAAGATCGTAGCTGAGGATGACTTCATCAACATCACCTGAGATTTTGCCGGACAAGGTTGCGGGTTTTTGGGAAAAGGAGATAAGTGGAATGACCAGAAAGAGAAAAAGATATACGCAGCGCATGTCGATTCTTAGTTTTGATTGCAATATAACTAACGGAATGGAGTATTGAATGTTATATTAAAGAGGGCATCGATGGTTTGAAAGCCACTCATTTTATGGTTAGTTTTGCGTTTTATTTGATTCAGTGCTCATGGGAAAAGTAGCTAGTAAGGCAGGAAGACCACACACCGTCCCTTTCGATCGAGACACCATATTGAATGACTACCGCATCGCCTATCAAAGTCGCCAGGTAAGTTTGCTGGGTCGTAAGGAAGTCCTTACGGGAAAAGCCAAATTCGGAATATTTGGGGATGGAAAAGAGCTTCCACAAGTTGCATTGTCTCACTATTTTGAAAATGGTGACTTCCGATCCGGATATTACCGTGATCAGACCATGGCTTTTGCCTTGGGGTATTCCAATGTCAAGGAATTCTTTGCACAGCTTTATGCTGACACCGATCTGGAAAAAGAGCCGGCTTCCGGAGGCCGTCAAATGAATGGACACTTTACCACCCGTAGCCTCAATCCGGATGGTACATGGCGCGATCTGACGGCTATGCCGAACTGTTCGGCCGACGTTTCCCCTACCGGTTCGCAAATGCCCCGCCTCGTTGGCCTAGCCTACGCTTCCAAACTTTACCGGGAGCTGTCAAGCCTCCACCCATACAGTCAATTTTCCAATAACGGTAATGAAGTTGTCTGGGGAACAATTGGCAATGCCAGTTGTGCTGAAGGGATGTTCTGGGAAGCAATCAATGCCTGTGGAGTGCTGAAAGTACCCCTGGTAATGAATATCTGGGACGATGGATATGGTATTTCCGTCCCCAATGAATTCCAAGTCACGAAAGACAATATAGGTGAGCTCCTCAGCGGATTCAAGCGCAAGAATGGAGGAGACGGTTATGAGATATTTACGGTTAATGGATGGGATTATCCTTCCCTCGTCGAGACTTACCGAAAAGCTTCCACGATCGCACGGGAGGAACATATTCCTGTAATCGTACACGTGGTGGAGGTTACTCAACCACAGGGACACTCCACTTCGGGTTCCCATGAGCGCTACAAGTCCAAAGAGCGCTTGCAGTGGGAGACTGAATTCGACGGGATTGCAAAAATGCGGGAATGGATCCTTGCTATTGGACTGATCAATGATGAAGAACTTCAGACAATTGAAAAAGCAGATAAAAAGCAGGTTCGTGCCTGGCAAAAGGAAGCCTGGGCTGAATTCAATACGCCGATCAAGGAACAAATTGCCCTTTTGACAGGAATATTTTCGGAGATTGCAGAGGAATCATCTGCCGGGAGTCAGGTGCGGGAGATCATATCTGGATTGAACAATGCCATAGACCCCGTTTACCGGGAGATGGTAATTGCTTCCAAGAAGGTACTCTTTATTACGCGCCACGAGGTTCTTCCTGGTCGGCAGAAACTGATCGATTGGAACCGTCAGATCTCAGAACTCAAGGAAGAGCAATACAGTTCTCACCTGATGAGTGAAACATCGGAGGCAGCGCATAACGTGTCTGTTGTAGCTCCTGTGTTGACTGATAATTCGTCAGTTCTCAGCGGCTTTGAGGTGATCCGTGAATTTTTTGACAAGGTTTTGGCACGTGATCCACGTGTGATCGCCTTTGGCGAGGACCTGGGTGGGATCGGTGGGGTAAACCAAGGTATGTCAGGTTTGCAGGCCAAGCATGGTGCGCTTCGTGTCTCCGACACAGGAATTCGCGAATGTACCATCATCGGCCAAGCTATTGGTATGGCAATGCGTGGGCTGCGTCCTATTGCTGAGATCCAGTACCTGGATTATATCCTCTATTCACTTCAGATCATGTCTGACGATCTGGCGACGCTCACTTGGCGGACTAAGGGAGGGCAAAAAGCCCCAGTAGTCATTCGTACCCGAGGCCACCGCCTCGAGGGGGTCTGGCACTCAGGTTCTCCAATGGCAGGCGTGATCAACCTTGTACGTGGGATCAATGTCTGCGTCCCCCGCGATTTTGTGCAGGCTGCTGGCATGTACAACACGCTGTTCAAGTCAGACGAGCCCGGGCTTGTGGTAGAGGTGCTTAATGGTTATCGTTTGAAAGAAACGATGCCGGACAACATTGGTGAATATACCATTCCTTTGGGGCAGCCGGAAATTCTACGGGAAGGATCCGATGTTACAGTGGTCACTTACGGGCCAAGCTGCCGGTACGCTGCTGAGGCTGCCGAGCGTCTTGCAGAAGCCGGGATCGAGATTGAAATTATTGATGTGCAAACCTTACTGCCATTTGATGTTGATCACCGTATCGTTGGCTCTCTAAAGAAAACCAATCGCATTATCTTCCTTGATGAAGATGTTCCTGGCGGAACTACTGCCTACATGATGCAAGAAGTCTTGGAAGTTCAAAAAGGATATTACTGGCTGGATTCCGAACCGGTCACCCTTGCAGCCAAGCCCCATAGGCCTGCCTATGGTTCAGATGGAGACTACTGGTCCAAACCCAATGTTGAGGACATTTTCGAGACTGCTTATAAACTCATGCATGAAGCGGATCCCAAAGCTTTTCCGATTTTCTTCTGATGACTCACCTAATTTCTGGGGATCTTGCCACGTCTGACCACAGAAAAAGAGCTTTTATTTGATAATGTTCTAGCTACTATGCAATCAATCCATTACCGTAATCTGCCGAACCAGTGGCAGGCTCCTGTCAGTTTTGATCTTTAGGAAATAGATCCCGCCTGACCATTGATCGGTTGGAATTGAATACGTTCTAAAGGATTCACCTGCAGGGATCTGTTCCCGGAAGACTGGTCTGCCGACAGCGTCTATTACAACTACACGGGCTGTTTCATCTCGTGGAATGCCCAATTCAAGTTTAAGGAGGTCTGAAACGCGAATTGGATTCGGATAAAGCTTGGTCAAGACAATATCGTCTTCTCCAAAGGTCACTGTCATTATTTTAGAGACCCTACTGGAGCCATCGAAATCAACTTGGCGCAAGCGGTAGAAATTGGCACCGGAAAGAGGTTCTTTATCCGTAAAAGTATACACGCTGCCTTGATCTCCCCTGGCAGGGATCATTCCGATGGGGTTGAATTTCTGTACATTCGAGGAGCGTTCTACCTCAAAATGGGATGCGTTGACTTCGTGTGAAGTTTGCCAGTTGATCCGGGCCATGGATCCTGATTTTTCTGCAATAATGTAGGCATATTCGACGGGAAGAATACAGGGACCATGTAATGCTGTACTTTGGGGAATGCTGAAATTCGCCAGTACTGATCCAGCTCCACCGGGTGTAGCTCCACCAGTTTGCAGGTAACAAGGTGAATTTGCGGCAGATGATTCATAGCCTGCGGCACCCCCGCTTAAGTTGACAAAAAAGTTGCCGGGAATAGTTGCTCCGCTGTACCGGAATAGGCCACCACCACCACCGCCACCTTTGCCTTTGGAATTGTAAGTGTTTACGCTCCAACTGGAGATACCACCATTCCCTCCGTTGACCTGCACATTCAGTGGGCTTGTTGGATGAACAGTACGGGCCTGTACCAGGACAGTACCACCAGCTCCACCTCCACCAACACCGTCGCCTGCGCCGGTACTGGCTGATGACCCGCGGGCATAGATGGTCCCGGAACTTCCATAGATCGAATCTGCAATGATAATGGCAATACCACCTCCTGTACCGCCACCACTACCAGCTCCGCCATTGTCATCGCCAGCTCCGCCACCTCCGCCGAGGAAGATCTTGTTGTTGTTGATGGCTGCTGCCAGACTGAGGCCGCCTACACCCGGGTGAAACCCACGACAATAGTCTCCAAAAAAGCAGGAACGGGTGGTGCAAGGTTGTCCTCCCTTCCCACCTGAACCATAATTTCCACCACCACCACCTCCGGCATTGTGGTCAACACCGCCACCGCCACCGTTGGCTTGCTTTCCTTTGCCGGCTTCACGGCCAGGAGTGAAAGTTGCAACTCCTTCACCTTTGGGAGCGCCGAGGGCGCTGCCGTAAGCATAATAGTAATCAGAATGGATGGGGTCCCCGCCAAAAGTGCAGCCACAGACATCAGGGATGATCAGGTGGTCGCCTCCCCGGAAGCCGATGCCATCAATATTGATAGATTCGTCTGGACGCATTCGCAGCCAGCCTTTGGTCTGGAAAACCAGCACTCCTCCGGTAGATCCGTTCCAGGCATTGGCAGTAAGGGGATTGGTTATGATTGCATTTTGGTAAGTTTCTACTTTGATCAGTTGTACACCGGCATCGGCACCTGAATCATAACTCCCGGCGAAGATATTTTCTAAAGTGAGATTCTTGCTTAGGGTATCAATGCTACAGATCACGTTGAACTCATAGTTCCCTGCATTGCCCATAGAGGTGATGTCTCCAAAAGAGGCTGAGTTGGTTGTGTTACCGGTGGCACCTTGCATTTGGATCAGGAGCACGGTATCACCAAGTGTAAATCCAGCGATAGAAACAACGTTGACAAGGTTGGAGCCCGCATCAACACTGTTTACTTTTGTGAAAGTATTGTTGATGATGCCTGATATGTTGGTGGTTTGAGCGCAAAGGGTCAAACTGGTAAGAGCACACACCACCGAAAGTACGATTCTCAAAAACTGGCTCATCAATTCCAACCATTTAAATTTAAACTACCAAACAGACAGATACTTTACACGCTGACCAGCCTTGTTTTGGTCCTTTTACAAGAACTATTGATCAGCGTATGAAAATAGACAATCGTATACTTAAAGTCAACCAAATCCGGTCGGAGATGGTTTCATATTTTCTTACTATTAGCAGATATTTTTCCACGCCTGTCCATTTGAAATTTACTCTTCCTAACTTTGCCTTATGGCCGAAAAGGGGGTGAGACCAAGCCGTATGGAAAGTTTTGGGATGCGCTATTTTGAGCGTATGTCCAAAAAGTACAAGCATGAATTCTCGCCTGATGAGATTCATGTACTCAATGACCGGGAACGGAAAACCCTCATGCGGATACAAAGGAACTCTATCATCCGCCAATCTTTTGCCGGTGCGGTATCTGCCCTCATTTCCGTTCTGATCGGTTTTTGGATCTGGCCCTATCCCGGAGAATTGGACCACTCCCTAACTTGGGAAGAGCAACTTTGGTACTATGGTTGGCTGTATGGGTTGTCATTCTTTGTAACGGCTATCGAAATCGCCTATCTTTATTATGATTCCCTGAGAAGTGTTCACCGGCTGGCAAATGTAGCAGGATTGGATCTCTTCCCAGCTGATGAAGAAGAACAGGGTGTTGCATTGTCTCTGGTCCGTGCCGCCCTAGAACTGCCCAATCCGCCGGATAATCTCGAGCGGGTCGATCCACGCAAAGAGATTAAGAAATGGCAGGTATTTGTTGCAGCCATGATCTACAAGCTTAAAGCAACGGCAACGAATTTTTTTCTTAAGGCAGTGGCCAGGAGAATAGCAGGCCGTTCCGGGTTGAGGGCTGCCATGGAGTTCCTTGCAGTACCTGTATTTGCGTTTTGGAATGGCTTGATCGCCTATTGGGTATTGCGGCAAGCCAGGGTCAGGGCCATGGGTCCGTCTGCAGTGGAAGAGTTCAGCCAACTGATCTACACCGACGTTGATAAATACAGCAAAGCTGCACAGCTTGCTGCTTTCCGTGCTATTGGAGCCGCCATTGTCAGAACGGTTGACCTGCATCCCAACCTGATCGCACTGATGAAATCAACCTACCGCTACCTGGGTGATCCAGGGGAAGTTGAACTGGACAGTTCCCCGCTATTTCTGGAAAGTCTTGGTCCCATCCCTGATAACGAACAGGATTTTGCACTCAAAGTTTTTGTTCTTGCTTCGATTATTGATGGCAAACTAGCACGCAGAGAGAAAAAACTGCTGATTAAAGCCTTCAAGATCTGTGGCTACGAACCAAATCTAGCTGGTGTGAAAAAATTGAGGAAGACATTCGTAGGCGGACACAATAACACGGTAGAATGCCTGCAGAGTTGTTTGCCCGCAAAATCTGTCAAATTTTAAATTTCTGTACGTCCGAAAAGTCTGAATAATATGAACCCTGATAATGGATAAACTTGGAGAAATATTGATCTACACGGCAGGATTTGTCATCGTTGCTGTTGCATCTCAGCAGATTGCGAAGGTATTCCTCAAAATCAGGTTTCCCTTGATCACAGGCTTTTTGTTAACAGGGTTGGTGGCCGGGCCATTTGTTTTTGGTTTATTGGACCACGACGGGATCAAGAAAGTTGCCTACCTCAATGACTTTTCGCTTGCCTTTATTGCCTTCGCTGCCGGATCGGAACTGTACCTCAAAGAATTGCGCAGCAGGTTAAAAAGCATTGCCTGGAACACATCAGGACAGTTGTTTATCACTTTGATCTTGGGTTCTGCAGCTGTATTTCTTTTAGGGGATTACATACCCTTTATGAGGGAAATGGACGCCTCTGCGCGGACTGCAGTGGCACTCCTGGCCGGCGTCATCTTTGTGGCGCGGTCTCCTGCCTCTGCGATCGCGGTGATTAATGAAATGCGGGCCAAAGGCCCTTTTGTCCAGGTCGCTTTGGGTGTTACCGTAGTAAAGGATGTTTTGGTCATCATCCTATTTGCGATCGTCTTCTCCATTGCCCATACTTTGATCACCGGAGTTGGATTCAGTGGAGGATTTATAATTTACCTCCTCGGAGAATTGATAGTCTCTTTTCTGCTTGGTCTGGGGCTGGGGAAAATTATATCCTTGGTCCTTATTCGGGATATTTTCAAAGAGTTCAAGATAGCTTTTGTACTATTCATTGGTTTTTCTATCTACTTGCTGTCGGGCTATGTCAAGGACCATTCTTACGATTGGATCGGCCACGAAGTTTACCTGGAACCTCTTCTGATTTGCATCATTGGCAGTTTTTGGTTGACTAACTTTAGCCGTGCCAGGGGAATTTTTCTTGAAATCCTTGAAACCACCGGTCCATATATCTACGTCATTTTTTTTACCCTGACCGGAGCTTCTATGTCCCTGGATGTCTTAGCAGAGGTGTGGGGAGTAGCTTTGATTTTATTTGGGGTCCGCCTCGCTTCCATGGTGATTGCAGGCTATGTTGGCGGCGCTCTGGGAGGAGATCCTCAAGAATTCCGGGCCATTAACTGGATGCCTTATGTTACCCAGGCGGGTGTTGGCCTTGGACTGGCAATTGTAATTGCTGAAAAATACCCTGTTTGGGGTCCTGAGTTTGCCACTATTTTAATCGGGGTGATCGTTCTGAACCAGTTGGTTGGGCCACCGTTGTTCAAATGGGCCATCCAGCGTGTAGGGGAAGATCATAGCCGGAGGCCTACCCCCGAATTTGATGGCGTACGTGATGCTATTATCTTTGGGTTGGGTAACCAAAGCCTCTCCCTTGCGAGGGAACTTATACGACATGGTTGGAAGGTCAAGATCGTTACTTACCAAAAAGACATTTCAGAATATTCTGCCGAGGGACTTGATATTCGGCAAACCGACAAGGTTACTCCTGAATTTCTGAAAAGCATAGATACAGAGCAAGCGGAAGCGATCGTCGGGTTGATGTCTGACAAAGATAATTATGAAGTTTGTGAAATTGCCTATGAACATCTCGGTACCAAGGACCTCATTGTACTGATGAATGATCCTGCCAATGTACCTCGGTTCGCTGAATTGGGCGTCCAGATCGTTCATCCGGCGACCGCATTGATTGGGTTATTGGATCACATGGTCCGTTCTCCCCAGGCGACCCGTTTGCTATTGGGAATGGCAGAAGATCAGGATACCATCGAAATAGAAGTACAAGATGAATCTCTACACGGAATACTCTTGCGAGACCTAAAACTCCCATCTGATGTGATCATACTTTCCCTTCGGCGTAAAGGACAGGTCGTGATTCCACATGGCTATACCAGGATCCGGATGCATGATTTCCTTACCGCGGTTGGGTCCGAGGAAAGTTTGAACAAGGTCTCTCTGAGATTGGCGGCTGAATAACTTATCCACTTTTATTTTAGGCAAGTAATTGGTATTTTTAAGAGTGTTTTGGAGAATCAACAGAAATTCCGACAGTTCCAACATTGAGAACCCTAAGCAAAAAACACTATGAATACTTACGTTGGCAAAACGCCAGAAAAAAAAGGCCAAGTCTCTGAGAGTGAATCCGCTCAGCTAGAAGGTGGCGGTGAATTAACATTTCAAATGACTGATAACCGGCCGGAGGCAGTTGGTCATCGGAACCTGCAGGCAGCAGCTAACAACAGTCGTGGAGTTTCACAGTTGAGAGCTCTTCAGGCCAAAATTAACAACAGTCCGCAGGTCAGACAGACAGCACAGTTACAGGCAATGGCGAATAATCGTCCCTCTCCTCAGCAGCCAATTCAAAAAGCGAAGAATGACAAGGAGGGATCTGATAATCCGGAGGAGAAAAAAAGCAACCCAGAGGTCAGTTCAGGAACCTCTGAGTTTGGGAAAGATGTTTATAATACCGCCCTTGGTACGGCATCTTCCGTTTCTGCATACGCAGCCTATGAAGGTTCTGATACAGGGGTAGGTGGGGCCAATCTTGGCTTGGGGGCGCTTAGAATGAACGATGCAAAGAATATGTGGCAAGAAGGAGATAAGGCAGGAGCTGTAGCCACAGGAATGGGTGGAGCGGGCCAAACGATAACTGGAGGGACAAGATTGGCAAAGGGGATTGGCCTGCTAAAAGGTGGTGATGTAACTACATGGACCAAAGTAGGTGATATCGGCTCATCTATTGGAAATGGGTTATCTTGTGTAAGTGGCATGATAACGACATTTAAGGGAGTCAAAGATGCCTGGGCTGCAAGAGAGAGTTCAACGACGAGTGAAAAAGTCGATTCAGTAGCTGACGCTGCAGGAGGTGTTATAGGTGTTGCCTCATCGGGCGTGACTGCTGCGAGAGATGTAATAAAGGTCGGCAGCGAGGTGGGAGGTCAAGGTTTTGGGAGCTTGTCGGCTGGTCAGGCTACACAAACTATTGCCAATATGACTCAGGCCGCGGCCATAATGGGGGTTATTTCAGGGTCAATCCAGATTATTCATGGAGCTTACCAAGCAGCGATGGCATTCAAAAGATCTGGGAACGTGCAAAAGGTCCAGGATAGTATTACATCAGCACTTATATCACTTGCAACCGATAAGATCCCAGAACTTGAAAGTGAAAAGAAAAAGTATGCAAATGAATTGTCCGCCAAAAGCCAGTCAGGTGAAGCGAACGGAGCAGAGTTGATGGCGCAAGGTGAGGCTAAGATGAATGAGATCGTTGCTCGTTTGGAAGTGCTCAAAGAATCATTGACCCAACTAGAGGCATTTTACAATGAATATGGCCCTACAATGAGTGCTATGCGTAAAATCCAAAGCCGGAATATGGAAAGGGCTGGATTGAAAATGGCAGGAGGTGCAGTTGCAGTTACCAGTAGTGCATTGTTGCTTTCTGGTGTAGGCGCACCAGTTTCAATAGGGGTTGCTGCAATTGGAGGGATTATCGCTTTGGGGAATGCTGCGGTTCAGTATAGCCGGAATAAAGCTGCAAAACGGGCATTTGGCGTAGCTTCTAAATTGGATGATAGCGGTCAGCCTATGAAGAAAGCTGAGCCTGCTGAATTGAGCTATCGGACCATGGAAAGTAGAATGTTCAAAAACTACTATCGAAATCTCAAACGGACCATGAGCGGTGAAAAAAGCTTCCCAGGGCTTACAAAGGATGAAACGACAGATGTAAAGCATTTTGGTTGGGATGATAAAAAGGCCCGGTTAAAATCTGAGAATCGATATACTGTTTATGATATCAATGAAGTTGACGGAATTAAAGACTTTGTCAAGCGTGAGCGGTGGATCCAGGTGGAAAATAAGAATAAGAAAGGAAAGGTTACCCATACAGAGAAACCCAAAGGGATGACGGCACTCAAGTTAAGACTTTCGGGTTCAGCACATAAGAGTAAGGTGAGCATGGAGGCTTCGGCAAGTGAAATCGCAGAGGCTCTCTACGACCTGGGTATGGGAAGCTTTAGCAATGGTAAAGTTGTTGATTGCAAGGTGAACCCTCTGGATGACGGAAGTGATGCGGTAGATATGAAGAGCCTTAAAGATCATACTTCTGCAACACTATTGAAAGCTGCAGATATAACTGGTAAAAAATGGGACGCGTGGCTTAAGAGTACAGAGGGAGATGCAGAAAAAATGAAAGAACAAATCAAAAAACACGTTTCCAGGTGATCGCTGTTACAAATAGCGATTAATGTTATAAAACGATTTCGAGTAAACTCATTCATAAAAAGCAAAAAAGTCCGAGCAATGTTTCTTGTGAGTAACCAATTCACAAGTGTTTACAAACATCGCTACGAACTTTTTCGATGCGCAATTTGCATATAAATCCTGACGAAGTCAACCCCGAAAATGGAATTTTCTTCTCCCTATTGTAGCTCTTTAACAAAGGTTTTATATTCAACAACCAACAGTGATCTCTATGAAAAAGAATCTTTTTATCTTGGCTTTAGGGTTATTTTTGAACTTCTATGGACTTCAGGGCCAGCAGTGGTTGGATTTCCAGGCTGCTAATTGCCTATGCAAAGTCCAGTTTCCCGCTCATCCTGAGTTGGAGGAAGAACAAATGGAAGATTACAAGTCACACCGGGCAATTGCTCACTATGAGGATGGCGTTTACTTTCTCGATTATGGTATCCATACCAAGTCAATCGGCAAAAAGGATAGTGAAATGATTGCGGAAAAGGCGATCGAGGGGGCTTCTAATTCTCTCGGGGCCACCATTCTAAAGCGGAAAAAGTGGAAAATAAATGGCTGGGATGGTTTGCGAATGACGATGGAAGTTCCTTCTGAAGGCTGGATGATCTATTACAATACTGTCATGGTCAGAAACATTCATTATCAAATATTTTATATCGGAAGTGGTGATACCAACAAGAGGGTGGTCGACAGATTTTTAAATTCATTTAAGTTAATCTGAGCTCATGTAAAGTAGCTGGTGATCAGTCACCTAAAGTAACAGGGTGATCAGTCACTACCCCAGTGCACCACCCTCAAGTTTCCGAACGTTTGAGCCTATAGCAACGTTTGAGCCTATAGCCCTTGGACATCTACATCCTTGCCATAGGACACAGTGAATGAGAATTCTATTTTCCTTTTGGTTTTTGGTTTCAGTTGAATTCTCCATTCCAACGTACCTTCGGGTAATTCTCCATCTTTTTTCTCGATGTTTTCCTGGGGTGATATGGTGTCCAACTTCACATTGATATCATCGTTTTCAGAGACAGGGACCTGATCTTGAACTATGACCCATATTTCGCCGTCCCTTTGGTTGTTGAGTTCTATCTGATAAGCGAATTCTTCGGTTTTACTTTTAGTGAATAACCCCTTTTGGTCGCCAAACTTCCTCATAAGTTTACGCCTGACTTTAATGGCTTCATCCACGCCGAGAGACAATTCAAATTTTTCATTGGGAGTCACCAGTTCTTTTATGAAAGACCTCCCCATGTAATTGTTGTCAAGGAATATGTTGAGAGGAGCAGGTAGGAGTGGATATTCCGTATTGTTTTTGATCTCCGCACTCAGATAGACATTTTCACTGAGTTTTGGAATTGTGAGGTACTGTAATTTGCTTGGGAACTCCCCTTCTAAGAAAAGTAATTTGGTCTTAGAGCCATTCCCGGGAATATCTGATCTTCCCGAGGTAGTAAAGAGTACAGATGCACCGTCACTTGATATTACCTGAGTCTGGGCCATCGCCGCCTCTTCTTTGATGACATCTCCGAATTTTTCTTGTTCCTGAATCCGCATTCCTTTTTGTATAGAAGACGGTGGGCTACCACTTTTTTCAGCCATAGGTTCGCCGGACTTCATAAGTCCATGGTGCTCTGATCGTACGAACAATGCCCACTTGTAAAGTTCTGGTGCATTCCCACTGATGTGAGGGCGAGCAGTGGACAGGATTACCCGCACATTTTCCCAATTTTCCCCCGTCTTCTGAACTACAGTCCCATAACACCGCAATATAACTTTCTTCTCTGCGGTGTCTACCCTGGCATCGTACATGGGATGCCAGAAAGCATTGTGAATCAGATAACCAATAGAGAAGTTAAAATCTCCAGCCTCCTGAACTTTCACTTTCACCTGGATCTGATTGCGTATCTTCTTTTGCAGGCTCTCAACCTGGTTCAGGCTTTCATCGATCAGGCGCACCTCTTCATCGATGAATTCAATTTTATCTTCTATCTCAGTCGCCTGCAGGTTGAGCCGGTTGGCTTCTTCTCCCAAAAAATTAAGCACATCTCTCCAATCTTTGATTTCAGGCTTGCGGCGTTCAAAGCTCTGGGATATTGAATCAGTGGTGCTTACCCGGATCTCCTTCAGAAAAGCTTTTTGGTCTTCGATCACTAGGATTTCGGCTTCATGGACCTTGCGTTGCTTTTTCAGCTTTTCTTTTTCATCCATGAGGGTGCGGATCCTAGATTCAGGCACTTCCCGGTAATGGATGCGGTGGATCTTGAAATCTTCGATGATGACATTGGCAGATCCAAAACCGTTTACCCGGACACTGTCCTCATTAAGGGCATCGGGGAGGTCGTCGAGATAGATGGTGTGATTGCCAACACTTAGCTGAGTGTTGGCCAGTCGTGTGACCATGGCTCGGTCGGTGTATACCGTAACTTCTTTTACGACGGTAGAGAATTTAAATGGGTGGCTCTCAGTATTTTCCTGCATGGTTTGAACAAATCATAATTGAATACCTCTTCAGCAGGTTTGCCAGTTCAATTAGCGTACCAGTGAATATACAAATCTATTCAACAAAGGGTTTTCTTATTTTTCTTTTTTCAGAAATACAGTCCGCAGCAGTTGGTGGGCTAAACTGGGATGATCTGCTGGGCTAAACTAGATTGATCTGTCTTTGAAAGCAATCAAAAGAGGACAAACTAGTCGTCAAGCACGGAGTGTTCACGGCGAACTTTTTCCTGGAGAGTCATCAGCGCGTGGATGACGGTTTCGGGCCGGGGAGGACAGCCGGGGATATATATGTCAACAGGAAGGAAGTTATCAACTCCTTGGGTGACACCATAGACGCGGTGCATGCCACCAGTAGATGCGCAAGCTCCCATGGCCATGCACCACTTGGGATCAGGCATCTGGTCCCAAATTCTTTTTACAGCGTGGGCCATCTTGTAGGAGCACCAACCTGCTACGATCATAACGTCAGCCTGACGCGGAGAAAAGCGGAATACTTCCGAACCGAATCTGGATACATCATATGCTGGACCTGCAAAAGACATCATCTCAATTGCACAACAGGCCAGACCCATTGGCATTGGCCACATCGCGTTGGTGCGCCCCCAGTTAGTTAGCGCGTCTACGGTCGAAAGTAGAAATCCATTTTTGGCCAGTGCTTTTTCAATTCCCATGGTACTCCCTATAACTTTGCTCTAAAATAAAATGTTTGAAGCAGTGTCCACTACCACTCATTAACTCCAATCAAATCCACCTTTTTTCCGTACGTAGATATAACCCGTGAAGAGTATAACAATGAAGATACCCATCTCAATAACGGGGAACCACCCTGTACCACCATTAGCGAGATCAAACCGTGCCAACTCCTTGATATTGACAGCCCAAGGGTACATGAACACGACTTCGATATCGAACAGGATGAACAACATGGCCACCATGTAGAATTTTATCGAAAAGCGGTCATGTGCTGATCCAACCGGATCCATTCCGGATTCATAGGCACTTTCTTTGACCTTATTGGGACGGAATGGCCCCATGAACTTAGAAAGATTGGCAAACAAAAGCCCAACAATCACCGCAATGATGAGCAGAATGAAAAGTGGAATGTAGGGACCTATGGGACCGTAGGATTCTAGTGGCATAATCACTCGAAATTAGTGTTACAATATTATTAAACCAATTGGGTAATTCCAACACTAGAATTATCCAGAGCAATCGCACTAAAATAGACTTGACGTCTCTTTATGGGACAGCTAAGGTCGTATTGTAAAATTTCAACACCCGTACCTAATTCAGATTTCCGCCATTTTATGCCAAAGAAAATAGCGGATGAAATCGAACCCACAATAAGCAATAGGGTAATAGCACTCCTAGTATCAAATTGGAGAGTTTTCATATTGTCACTTTCCAGAACTGTGTAAACTAGTCCTGAACAAAAGAAAATTGAAGCAATTGACAATATGGAATAAATAACTTTCCCTTTCATCTTCAAATTGAGGACCTGCTCTTTCTTAAATTCGGCTTCTTCTGACAATGCAGTATGAAGGTCCATTCAGTTACAATACTTTGTGAATGTCCTAAACTACACTCAATCTAGGTATGATAAATTCTACCGATTGTATTGTCGCCTCCTTATGGTACGCTTAGGTCGTATCGTGTAATGGTAAAGTAACCATACCTATTCAAATCTCCGATATTTTATGCCAAAAAAGATAGCAAATGAGAACGAAATCACAATAAGCGCCAGCACAATAGCATTCTTTGTATCAAACTGAAAAGATTCTGTATTGACATTTTTAACAAACGAAACAACTAATGCAGAACAAAAGAAAATCGAAAAATTCAATAATAGAAAATAAATACCTTTCATCACTTTGCGAATCTAATAGGCCTAAAAGAGTTGGTACAATGCATTTCCAACAGACCCTCCAACAGCTCCACCTAATGCCCCTACAACCCACCCAGGGACAGTCAAAGTTCCAAAGCTAACACTTCCACCGGCAAGAGCGCCAACGGTTCCAGCAGTACATCCACTTTGCATATCAGCTTGGGCCACGTCTCCCCAACTAAATGGCCTATCTAAAGGATGACCAGAATTTTCGGCATACTGTACCCAATTTTCAGTGTTGTAGAACCAGTAGTGACTACTATATCTTCCTATAGATGCAGAGGCAAAAAGGATGTTCTTTTCTCTTTCTTCGAGATTAGAAGACGAAATTTTAGTTTCAATATTTTTGAATTTGACAATCGTCGACAGCAGATCGGACTCATGTTCCCCCTGATATAAGTCAAAAACATCGAGTAAACTACTGTAAAATTCTTGTCCTTTTCTGGAAAACGGCTTTGTTGGAAAACAGCCACCTTCTTTGGAGCAAAGTGTAGCTTGCTCTCGAAAATAATCCAACTGTTCTTTAGAAGCACCTTTAACATCTGATGTTACCAGTTCATAGGTCAATGCAGCTAAACCCTCCCTAGATTTTATACTGCCAATATTTTCGAAAATAATTTTCACATAATGGTTATGTTTTTGACCAACATAATCAATGGGATTAATCTTATTAGCAATATCATCTTCGGTTACCTGAGAAAAGATGCCAAGCGGCAGACTTATCAGAATAGCTAGACAGTAAATTAAGTGTAGTTGGTGTTTCATGGATAATTAATATGTCGTTATTAGGCCACAATATTCCTGAATAATCCAGTAATTACAAAGGAAGAAAAGTAGAATTGCCAGGGCAATCTCATTTAAATAAATTTCTGCTGCTCTATTACATGTTCCTGGACCAGTTGGTTGTCTATCAATAAGAACAGGGCAGGTGAGCTGTCGAAAACGGTAGCTGGAGGTTTTCTACCTTACCGGAAGGTTGAAGTTTGAGGCGTCCAAGCCAGGTGAACAATATGTTTCCCGGTGAAGAATTCTTCTTCAAAGAAGTTAGAAATAGGAAAGTTCTTCCACCTTACACCCCGGAGTTTTAATTCTAGTATTTCAGCTTCTACGTCTCCACCTTTCAAATAAAGGATGCCATTGTCCAAGGAGTGCTTGCTGCGGGGGTGGACCCTCTTAATTACCCAAGGTACAAATTTATCCAAGGTGGTCACTGCTCTAGACACGACAAAATCATGCTGTCCTTTTAATTGTTCTATTCGTTGTACTTTAAAATGTACATTACTAAGTCCGCATAACTGTACTATTTCCTGTACAACGGTGATCTTTTTAGACCTCGAATCCACTAGATGGAATTCTGTTTCGGGGAATATAATAGCTAGGGGTATACCAGGGAATCCACCACCTGTACCAGCATCCAGGACCTTACTATCAGGTAAGAAATCAATAACCTTAGCAATAGCAAAACTGTGTAAAAAATGCCTTATAGCGAGGTTTTCAATGTCTTTTCGGGAAATGACATTGATCTTTTGGTTCCATTCCAAGTACCCGAGAAATGCTTTTTCAAGGGTGCCGACCTGCTCCATAGAGAAGTGATCGGGGAAATATTTATCGAGAAGTAATTTAAGCTCTGAGAAATTTGGCATCAATATTGGGAAAAGGGAAGTGAACAAAATTAAGAAAGGAAAACCGCCATGAAAAAGTTAATGATATTATTCGCCCTTATTTTCGGAAGTACTCTTACATATGCTCAGCAGGGATACAACAGCGGCGCTCAAGGCAACCGTGGATTTAACCAAGGAAACCGAGGTCAAATTACCCATAATAACCGCCACAGGCGTGGTGATGCTTACCGCGGACAAGCCTGGAATAATAACCGCATTACTACCCGTCACTATCGGGGCCGGGGAAATGGAACTTATTATCATGGGGCCGTAAACGGCTACAACCGTCCACATACCCGTATTCGTTGGAGAAATTCAGCTTGTGGAACCTACCGTGTCAGGTTAACTCAAGAGCGTCGATACACTGCCGGGTATTGGAATTATAACCGGGGATGCCGTCGCTGGGTAGAGCCACAGTATACCTGGCATACTGTTTGTCAAGATAGGGTTTTTCCAAACCGAGGCTGGTAATACGTAGATCACACTTTTAAAGTTCCTAATCATGAAAAATCTAAACATTACTCTACTGATCTTGGGAGTGATTGTCCTGACCTATGCCACC
>JBFGVE010000025.1:0-26636 GCA_041565275.1 Bacteroidia bacterium | reverse complement strand
TTCGAGATCCAGTCCTGAATCTTGCATAGCTTCGTCAGAAGCTACGACTCCATAGTGGCAGAAGGGGTCCATTTTACGGGCATCTTTCTTGTGCATGTAATCAGTAATATCGAAATTACTTACTTCACAAGCAAAGCGCGTCCTGAACTCAGAGGCATCGAATTTGGTAATAGGATTGGCACCGCTTTTTCCGCTTACCAAGCCTTCCCAGTAAGATGGAACATTATTCCCAATTGGTGTTACCGCTCCCAGTCCGGTAATAACAACTCTCCTTCCTGCCATGTAAAATAACTACTTGTTGATTCTAGGGGATCTAATTCTTATTCTCTGTAAGGTATGTGACGGCATCACCTACGGTGACGATCTTTTCTGCATCTTCGTCGGGAATACTGATCTCAAATTCTTTTTCGAATTCCATGATCAGTTCAACCGTGTCAAGGGAGTCAGCACCCAGATCGTTGGCGAAACTGGCTTCATTGGTGACTTCGTTCTCTTCAACTCCCAATTTATCAACGATGATACTCGTTACTTTTTTTGCGATTTCCGACATTTTCGTGATCGTTATTATTATTTATTGATACAATGGCCAGGTGGGAAACCCAACGACCTAAAAACAGCGCAAATATAATACTTTTTCATTTGGTCCAACACTAGAGTCCCAAGCAATTGAGGGTTAACATTACATTTGCTAAAACATTCTGGTCTGTGGTAGTAATTGTTACATTGATACATTAGATTTATTGTTTCCTTATTGAACTCAGTTCGTGGCCAGAAAAAACCTTTTTAAGCTCGATTTTGATACTCCCGCATCCGTGTTGGGCATTGCATCCAATGAGAAAATATGGAAACTATGCTGGGTGATCAACCAAAAGCTCAATTTGAGGTTGGCATCTGCAGAAGAGCATGTGACTGAAGTCTCAGGAAATACAAATTATGTCGATTTTGAATCTAATTCTGACTTTGATTTCTTTCTTTTTGAAAACAATTTTCCTGATAAGAAGGTCTCAAGACTGGCAAAGAAATTCCGCTATTGGCTGGTGATCAGGCAGATCGGTGATAAGCAGCCCAATTTATCTGAGTTGCTGTCCCAACTGTCGCACATAGACGTAATTAGCCTAGCCTATGATCTCACCGATGAGAAGGATATTAAAAAGTTATTACCTTGAATCCTATTAATTTCAACCGAACCAAAGTAGTCTGCACCATAGGTCCATCTTGCAATTCTGACGAAGTCTTGACGAGCATGATCAAATCGGGAATGGACGTTGCCCGCCTTAATTTTTCCCACGGAAGCCACGAAATACATGCAGAAGTTGTCAAGCGCGTCAGGCGTATCAGCAGAGAGTTGGAGACTCCTGTCATGATCCTTCAAGACCTTCAGGGCCCAAAAATAAGGATTGGCATCTTGGAGGAAGCTCATCCTGTAAAACCGGGCGACCGTATTTTCCTCAATACTGTTATCGAGGAGCAGAAAGAAAATATTATCCCTATTCAGTATGAAACCTTTGCCCAAGACGTTCGGGAAGGTGACATATTGCTTGCAGACGATGGTAAAGTGACCATGAGAGTCATTGCAACTGATAAAAAAGAACAGGTAGAAATGGAAATCGTCTATGGTGACAGCATTGGTTCCCGGAAAGGGGTTAACCTTCCTTTCACCAATATTACCATGCCATCCCTTACTGAGAAGGATATCGCCGACCTTGAGTTTGGCTTGTCACAGGACGTAGATTGGGTAGCACTTTCCTTTGTGAGGACCGCTCAGGAGGTCCGGGACCTGAAGAGAAGGATCAAAGAATTGGGAAGCAGTACCCTAGTAATATCTAAGATTGAGAAACCGGAAGCACTGAAAAATATCGACGAGATCATTAAAGAAAGTGATGGAATCATGGTTGCCAGGGGAGACCTCGGAGTGGAGATCCCTCTGGAGGAGGTGCCTATCTGGCAAAAGAAGATCATCCATAAAGCCAACCTAGCTGCAAAGCCAGTGATCGTTGCGACCCAGATGATGGAATCCATGATGGATTCCCGCCGTCCCACCCGTGCGGAAGCAAATGATGTGGCCAATGCAGTCACCGACGGTGCAGATGCGGTCATGTTAAGTGCCGAAACCTCGGTGGGTAAATACCCAGTCGAGACAGTGCAGAGCATGAATAAGATTCTCGAAATCGTAGAGGAGGGCATGGAAAATATCTATTACCCGAATGAGAACATGACAATTGACCCAGGATCTCCTACTTATATCCACGACTCGATCATCGTAAGTGCTTGCAAACTTGCAAAACACACTCAAGCAACTGCTATTGTTGGAATGACGGCCTCCGGATATACAGCTTTTAAAATCGCAAAGTGCAGGCCCAAGGCAGACATCTTCATCTTTAGCCATGACCGCAGAATTCTCAATATCCTGAACCTTGTCTGGGGAGTCAGGGCATTTTACTACGACAGTTATGAATCTACCGACAAGACGATAGATGATACCACTGATATTCTGAAACTGAAGCAACTGGTTGGAAGGGATGATGTCCTCATCCATTGTGCCAGCACTCCCTTAAATAAAAGGCAAAGGACAAACATGGTGAAGATCAGTATCGTGGAATAATTCACATTAGTCAAGCTGAGCTTTGATAGAAATAGCTGGACACCTCAACCAACTTTCCGTACTTTTATTTGAACACAATAAATAATTTAGAGTAACATGAACTTAATAGACATAATCAAAGCTCAAATAGGAGAAGAAAATATAACTCGTTTGAGTAGCAATGTGGGTGAAGATCAGGGGGGCACTCTTGATGCAATATCTAATGCTGTTCCCCTATTGGTGAGTGCCATGGCCCGGAATACACGTTCTGAAGAAGGAGCCATTTCACTGGCTGGGGCACTGGACCGCGACCATGATGGAAGCATCCTGGACAACCTTGGTGGTCTAATCGACCGTCCTGAAGAATCAAGTGGCCAGGGTATTCTAAAGCACGTTTTGGGTAACAAGCGAGAAGTTGCAGAAAAAACTGTTGCAGAGAAAAGCGGGATCAGCACGGAATCAGCAATGAAGATCTTTCAGGTTGCCGCTCCTATCGTTATGGGAATGCTCGGCAAGAAGAAAAAAGAAGAAAATCTTAGCGGTGGTGGACTGGCCAGTATGCTTGGTTCAATGGCTTCAAGCCATGAACACGATGAAGATGAAGGCGGTAGTGGAATTGGCGGAATGATCTCAGGCTTGCTGGACCGTGACGGAGACGGAAGCGTAATGGACGATATTGGCGGAATGATCGGTGGCTTCCTGAGCAATCGGAGTTAGAAAAGACGAAATATCGTAAAAGCCGTTCCTGAAAGCAGGAACGGCTTTTTTCCATATATTTGGAGTCATAACAATCTCACAAATGGCGGTAAATCTTAAAAATCCAAATCTGTACTTTAACAGGGAACTGAGCTGGTTAAAGTTCAATGAAAGGGTCCTCGAGGAGGCAATGGATTCCTCGCACCCTTTGCTTGAACGGATGAAGTTCCTATCCATATTTAGTTCAAATCTGGATGAGTTTTTTATGATCCGGGTGGCTGGGCTCAAGGAGCAGATTGCTGCTGATATCCACGAGCTTCCCGCTGACGGGATGCGCCCCGATGAAGTATTGGATGAGATCGGGAAAAAAGTTCACCATGACGTCAGCAAACAATCCCGGATACTGTTGGAAGACGTTCTGCCTAAGCTCAGAAAAAAAGGGATCAGGATCCGCTATTACAATACATTGACTTCTTCCCAGAAAGAAGAACTACGGGTCTACTTTAAGGAAAAGATCTTTCCGGTACTTACTCCCCTAGCCATTGACCCTTCGCACCCATTTCCTGCCTTGCGCAGCCTTGGTCTCAATATTTTTATTGAATTGAGAGATCCCATACAACGCAAGGAACCCAAAGTAGCTGTTCTTCCTATTCCCGCTATTCTACCGCGTTTCATTCCTTTATCGGGAAAGAATCCGGGTGACCACCTCCTCTTAGAGGATTTGATCAAGCCTCACTTGGACATGTTATTCCCCAATATGAAGATCCTCAATGCAAATATCTTTCGTATTACCCGGAATGCTGACTTTGACCTTTCAGAGGCAGAAGCAGACGATTTGCTGAAATTGATCGAAAAAGAATTGCGGAAGAGGCGATTGGGGACAGTAATACGGCTGGAGGTAGCTGATAAGATCCACCCGGACAGCAGAAAGTTCCTGCAGGAAATTACCGGCTTGAGCGAACGTGGAATATTTGATATCTCCGGCCCTTTGGACCTGGCTGCCTTCATTTACCTCACAGGCCTGGATAGTCCAAGCCTTAAAGATGCACCTTTTACTCCGGCTCTGAACCCCTATATCACAAGGTCATCCAGTATTTTCTCAGCGATCAGGAAGAGAGATATCATGCTTTATCACCCTTATGAGAGCTTTCACCATGTGGTAGACCTGATCCAGGAAGCGGCCAAAGACCGCAAGGTGCTGGCGATCAAAATCACCCTGTACAGGACTTCCGGAAAATCTCCGATCGTCGCATCTATGAAGGAAGCCGCTGCCAGCGGAAAGCAGGTGACAGCACTAATAGAACTCAAGGCCAGATTTGATGAAGAAAATAACATTGTCTGGGCCAAACAACTTGAAAGAGAAGGGGTCAATGTTGTTTACGGGCTCCTGGGACTCAAGACACATTGCAAGATCCTGATGATCGTTCGCCAGGAAGAAGGGATGATCAGACGCTACGTTCACATGTCAACTGGCAATTACAACGATAAGACGGCTAAGCTTTATACCGACATTGGCTTTATGACCTGTGACGAGGATATAGGAAAAGATGCTTCTGACCTCTTCAACCTACTGACGGGCTACTCCCGTCAAAACAAATGGCGAAAATTATTTCTGGCTCCTCACAACCTGCGGTCAAACCTTGTCAGCATGATCCAGGAAACAATTACCCATCATTCTAAATCCAATCCAAGTCAGATCAGAATGGTCATGAACTCCCTGGTGGATCCGGGGATGATCCAATGGTTGTACAAGGCTTCAATGAAAGGAGTAAAGGTTGACCTGGTTGTTCGAGGAATCTGCTGCCTGAAGCCTGGGGTTAAGGGGGTTTCAGAGAATATAAGAGTAAGAAGTATCGTTGGGCGCTTCCTGGAGCATCCGAGAATTTTTCACTTCAAATACGGAGATACAGAGAAGATCCATCTGGGAAGTGCAGACTTGATGCAGCGCAATCTCAACAGGAGGGTAGAAACCGTTTTTCCAATAGAAAATCCGGATTTGATGGCCAGGGTCTGCTCTATATTGGATGCTATGTTGGAAGACAACGTAAAGGCGAGGAGCTTGGATGTGGACGGTGCTTACAATCGGGTGGAGACGGAAAAGAATCGACCACGGTTAAATGTTCAAGAATACTTTTTAGAGATAGCCAAAGAACAATCCCAGCAAATTGATACGATCTCATAGAAATCGAGGGTATTTAATTTATGATAACAATGGGTTACGACAGACAGGCTATGCTGCCCTTTCCATGGACAGTCTGACGGGTACAAAAAAGGTAACCAGCTTTGGCGGACTAAGGTCAGACGGTATCAGGGGTGTGATCTCAACCCTCCTTTTCTGGGTTCCAGCCCAATATCCCGTCAATCGTCCCGGTTGATACCGAATGGTAATTGGGTCGCGCATTTTGATAAATATCCAAGGCCATTCTGAGGCCAGGCTCAGTTTTAGATAGGGCGGTGTAGATCGGCTTGAGAAATTTGCGCCGGCCCACTCGTAGTAAGAAAGCTTCCAAGGCAGGATAGGCCACCTCATACTCATGTCGGATCACATGGTCAAACCAAGCCGCCTGAATCTCTGAATTTCTAGATTGGGTGAATTTGAATGCATTGTCCAACGCGGTCATTTGTTCAGTGGTGAGATGGTCTGGAAGGGTTCGCAAAAAATGCAGCCATTCATGGGTGGTCCAGCCTGCCGTCCCGGCCAATTCCCCTGCCTGTGTGCTCTGTACGAACAATTCCACCTGCCGGTTAACTTTCTCAAACCGGTTAGATCTAGGCTTGATCAGGTTGGCAGGTATACCCGGACCATAAATCCAGGTCTCAATTTTGAGCTTGTCTGCCAACATCTGGTCCCCTTGGATCAGCTCTGCATTTAAGTAGTCTACAAATTGTTTTGTAGTCATGGTTTTGAATGCATGGGCATCAAAGTATTGTTCCAGGAAGTCATCCATCTTGGCACGGCCGATGGCTTGTTCGATGTTGACCAAGAAGAAATTTCCCTTTTCATAAGCGATGTCGGTCATGCCGTCATCGGGGTCGCGACCTGTGAGTTCCAAATACAGATGGGTATCATCTTCATTTGGACCCAGTTCTTCCAATGTGTTCTCAAGATCCTGATAGCCCAACAGAGATAGCATGCTTGCATAAGACTCTCCGTACAGTTCCTCCATGATCCTCCGTTCAAAGTAGACGGTAAAGCCTTCGTTGAGCCAAAAGTCATTCCAGGTAGCATTGGTGACCAAGTTCCCGGACCAACTGTGGGCCAGTTCATGGGCGATCAGGGAAGTTAGAGAGCGGTCACCGGCCAGAATGGTGGGAGTTACAAAGGTAAGACGGGGGTTTTCCATGCCGCCAAAAGGAAAACTGGGCGGAAGGACAATAACATCATAGCGGTCCCAGCGATAGTCCCCATAGAGTTCTTCGGCAGTAACCAGCATCTTTTCCATATCTCCAAATTCGTAGGCAGAAGCTTCCAACATTGAGGGCTCAGCATAGACACCAGTACGGTCACCGATGGGAGTAAACTCCAAATCACCTACAGTGAGAGCCATCAAATAGGCAGGGACAGGCTGCTTCATTTCGAAGAAGTAACTCCCTTTTGAATTCTTTGCTTTCGGGTTGGTGGCACTCATCAATGGCAAAAGATCTTTGGGAACGGTGACAGTCGCAGTATAAGTGAACCTGATACCCGGGCTGTCCTGACAAGGGAGCCAGGTACGGGTGAGGATAGCCTGGCCTTGGGTAAACAGGAAAGGATGTTCCTTGCCGGCGGTCTGGACCGGATCGAGCCATTGAAGCGCATCAGAACCCTCAGTTGTGCTGAACTGGATCGCAACGAGGCGAGTATCATCCCCTAATTCAACGGTGAGGGGTTGTCCCAGGACCGGATGGTCAGCTCCAAGCCTAAAAGGTAGCGGATTACCAAGCGCATCCCGGCAGGCCTTGATTTCCAGGTTCCGGGTGTCGAAGACAATCTCCTTTGCCCCGGTTTTATTTGTTATGTCATAATAAGCCGTACCCTTGATATGCTTTCGGATAAAGTCAACATCGATCTTAAGGTTGAGGTTGGTGGTCACAACATCATCCGGACGTGAATAACTGTGTTTGTCGGGTCCGACAGGTGGGAGAGGATTGGGAATCATGATCTTGGTCTCGGTAGAAGTAGCAGTGGATCCGCTGGGATCGCAGGCCATGAAAAGAATGACCGGAAAAAATGAAAATGCACAAGCGACAGCTCGCATAATAGGGGTGTACCTCATAAAGGCTGATTTTTGATGAAGTTAATTACACATATCGATCCTTACCATTTTTTTCATACTTTCAGAGAAAATGAATATCATGAAAGCTACAATATTTCAAACTCTCTTCTTCTTGTTTGCTGGTGCTGTCCTGACTTCAGCCTCTTGCCGAAATGGTGGAATTATGCCAGGTACCAAGACTCCTTCTGTTTTGGTAGAACGATTTTCTAACGGAGAGATCAGTCTTTGCACCTTGGATGGAAATAAAGTCTACCATTGTCGCCTGAATGCCAATGATGCAGGGTCGGAGATTTACGGGATAGATACTGAGAAGATCGCAACCTGTAATTCAGCCTGGGGGCAAAAGCCTGATCCTGTATGTAGCCAGTTGCTGGACTGCAAAGTTCTTTACCGGGTCGAAAATAACATTTGGGGTCTGGAGCCAATTAACAAATCGGAATAGGAAAGTACATAATTACGATCTTCGGAAGGAGGGCTCTTTTTTCTACAACCATTTCCTTCGCCGAAAAAACCAAAACATCAGGAATCCGACCAGCACCACTACCCCCCAAAATACATAATAGCCATAATACCAGTTCTTTTCAGGTAAATTCTCAAAGTTCATCCCATAGATACCAGCCAGAAAAGTAAGCGGGATGAAAATGGCAGAGAAGATGGTAAGTACCTTCATGATCTCATTCATTTTATTACTGGCCGAAGTGTGGTATACCTGGAGGAAATCCGAAAGAACATTGCTATAGGTATCTGCGACTTCCACGGCCTGGGTAACATTGGGCAGGAGCTCTTTCAGGAATTGCCTCGTTTTGTCGTGGATAATTACGGAGTCGAGTTTCGAAAGGGTTCCGGCGAGTTCGCGGGCTGGCCTTATACTTTTCCTAAGGTAATTCAGCTCCATCTTGTAGCCACTTATTTTTTCCAGGAGTTCCTCATCAGGATCTCCCAAAACCTCTTCTTCCAGCTCTTCGATATTCTCCCCAAACTGCTCAAGGACCGTGGTGTAGTGGTCGTACATAAGGTCCAGCAGGGAGAAGCACAAGTAATCTGTACTTAGTTTTCGGATCCTCCCACGGTTGTTCCGTATCCTGTCCCGGACTGGCTCGAAGACATCTCCGGGAGCCTCCTGCCAGGTAATCAAAAGGTTTTTAAACACCAAGAAACTAACCTGCTCTGCATGAATGGTAAGGTCTTTTTCCGCATAACGAAGCATTTTCTGGCAAATCATCAAATATTCCCCATAGTCTTCCAGGCGCGGTCGGATCCCGGTATTGGCGATGCACTCCATTGCCAGAGGATGAATATTGTAACGGTTGCCGACTTCTTGAAGTAGTTCAGTATCATGTAGGCCGATGATGTTGATCCATACCACTCCTTCGTTCAATACGGGAACTTCGTTCAATGCCTCCATACCATTCCCGCTGGCTTCCTTTAACTGTTCAAGCGAGTAGGCCATGACCTCAATCTTAACCTGATCGAGGAATTTTTCCCCGATGTGGATGATTGAGCCAGGAGATTTTCCGATGTTTCTACTTTGGTCTTTTAGGAATCTGGACACGGAATTACTAAGATTAAGGACGAATAATGAAAATTATCAGGGGTCATTTTGAGTCGGTTGAATTGACTATTTGAAGAGGGATGGGTTCTTCTTTTTGATAGATTTTGTGCTCCAAAATGGTAGCAGGCATTGTGTATCCGTGTGAAAACAGCATGTCTCTGACCTTGACAATGACCCGGCTCTTGATACGGAGTCCCGTGCCATTCGGATCTGGAGATGAGAACTGATCTATCCAGAACAAGACCCGAATGTTTATGGTGTTGACATCAAGAGCTTCTACCAATACGTTGGGGGCAGGAACCGGTAAAATGCGTTCGAATTTTTTCAGTTCATCCAATATCAGGAGGGTTGCCCGGTCTACGTCGGCACCCGTATCCAGGCCAATTGGGAAATCGACCCTCAGGAGGCCGTCTTGGGTATAGTTGGTGACAGCTGTCTTGATAACCATTGAGGTAGGAATGTAGATATCCCGTCCATCAGCTACCCGTAAATGTATGGTTCGCAGATTCAAATTGGTCACTTTGCCTTTGTATCCATCCACTTCTACCAAATCGCTTACTTTAAAGGGAGGCTTGGCAGCTAACAGGATGCCAGCGAGGAAATTTTCAGCAATATCCTTGAACGCAAAACCCAGAATAATGGCTGATATCCCTGCTCCGGCTATAAGATTGCTCATCACCCCACCCAAACCCATGATGTGCATACTAACCATAAAACCTAGGATCATAAGGGTCCAGCGGCCAATTTCGCCTCCGAATTTGGCCAGTAACTGAACATCTCGCTTCCTTTTTCTGCGTTTGATGATCCTGGCTATAACCATGCCTGCCAGGTAAAACAGGATGAATACAATAACTGCTACCAGTAGGTTAGGAAGCAGCTCTAAAGTGGCCGTTCCATAAGAACGAAAAAGTTCAAGAATGTTCTCTTTCATAAATGTCTTAGTTTTTAATGCAGTGTTGAGTCCGTTTTTTTTGGCTGAAAGTTAGAAAGGGGTAAAAGGAAATGTACAGATGATTCTTGTTATTCGCTTCCTTCTGAAGCCTTGAGGCTTCCACAAACACATACGTGAAAATCAAGCATGACAAAGGCTCTTGTTAAAGTTTACTTTCTCCAAAAAAGCCAAACCTCCCATAAATTCAATTATTTTGTTTGGAAATTGTGCTCGACAACTTCTTCTCTAAAAATACGGCTTTTATCTGCTATAACTGAATTGCTCTCACGGCGATAGGTCTTGTAGTAGCGCAAGATCATACCTATATCAGGGGCGTAGATTTCGTATTGGTAGTCGCTGATGAAAATAGCTTGGGCGCTGTCTGCAAAGGGTTGGTAGAACTCCTGTTGCAGGACAAATACACAATTGTCATAGGTCACCCCTTGCACGGTAACCGTTGTATCAATATTGGTATACCTGTAGGTTTTTTGGCCCTGGTCGTTAAATAGGTTCCCATTCCAAGAGGCGTCGGGATAGACGGGGTTTTTCAAAACCAAGTAACGGGTGTTTCCTTCTGTCCTTTCTGCGTATTGCTCCCCATTGTACATGGTCCATAAAGCATAGAAATCCCAATTGTAAACGGGATTATCGGGCGTACCCAAGGTATCGGGAGACTTGTAGATCCAAAGTTTGCTGACCTCGCGGTCCAGCAGGTCGGTTTCCGTCCCATCCACCATCTCTCGTTTGTAAAACGTTTGTACTTCATATTCGCTGCTGACCGCTGTTTCAAAGACCGTGTCTACAACGTGGTAAATCCGGTATTTACCATCTTCTAGCGGAAAGAGACGGGTGGCATACTCCGGGGTAGGATCATAGGTACGGTTGCAGGAGGCCAGTATAAACAAGCCTGCCAGGAACAAAGGATTTAGCCTCAGTACTGATCTCATACACTAAAGGTAAGGATTTTTCCCCGATGAAATTACTTGGAAAGCTCCCGGAACTGATGAAGGATCAAGATGAATCTGAATGCCACTGTTCTTTTGGTTGGAAGTGTCTGTTTTTATTTTCTTAGTTTTGGAGTCCGCTACCTTGTCTATACTTCAGGGTAAGTTTACAGTTTGGTGATCGCCCTTTTTTGGGTAGCCACATTTAATGGCATGTCTAATATTTTTGGTAATAGGAGGCTTAAACAATTATTAAATCCAATCAATCTGGTATGAAATTTATGAAACAATTCTTGACCATAGCTTTGACCCTGTTTCTCACATTAAGCTTCGGTCAGGCGGAAGCACATAACCGCAATGACGTATTGTTTTACCAGTCCATCAACGATGGATTTTTTAACGTAGTAGACGAAGTACATCTGGCTTTTTTCCAAGACTGGCGTGCCAATGGTATTCGCAAAGTGCGTACCCAAGCCGGTGAAGACAAGCCCGGTACATACCGCAATATTACTGAGTTAAACCTTCGGGGTGATGTTGCCCGTGTAGAAGATGAGAACGGGCGTACTTATACAGTTGCCTACGACAAAGCCGGTAAGATCCGCCGTATCCATACATATCAGCTTGGGAGACATATTTCCACCGAGCATTTCTACTACAGCCGTGAAGGCAATCTTAAAAAATCAATCCTTCAGGAAGAGGTCGGTGTCCGCGAATTTGAACGTTTCTACGATTCAAATTATCGGCTCGTCCGGCAGCGTACTTATGAAGGAGGTTACCCGGTGAAGACCATATCTTTTGATTGGACTTATAACTTAGAAGGTAGCGTGGTATCTATGAAAGGTCCTGGCCGCAGTGTGAGGTGCTTTTATGATGGTGGAAAATTGATACAGGTGCGTAGCAGCCAGGCTGACAGGGTTGAGCAAGCAAACCTTAGTTATGAAGGTAATGGGCTGACAACCATCAAAATATATGAAGAGAAAGAAGGTGATCTGATCCGTTCCCAGACGATGACAGTTGAATACAACAACGCCGGGTTCGTAGCACGTTTCAAAAAGCAGGGCCGCGACCGCAATGCAACCGCTGCAGTCACCAATTACTTTTATGACTCCTTCAGTGAATCTGCACTCGCCAAGCGTGGAGATTGGGACGGAGGGGGCTATGGCTACGGCACACCTATCCTCATTGAATGGAGCCGCCCCGAATACGACAACCTTGTAACTGAGCCAACACAGGTTATGCAGTTGAAGTTGACCCCCGGCGTTAACCAGAGAATGCCGGATATCAAGTCTATTTCCCTGCGCCGCAACCACGGTGATACCAAAAAAGAGATCGGGGGAGTGGTCTTGCGTAAAATAGGTGTCTCTGATGCGTGGTTTGTGGAAGAAACGCTTCCCTTGCAGGAAGGACAAAATACCGTTTTCCTAGAAGTTGAGACTGAGTTTGGCCGCTTCACTTCGGGCGAACGGTACATTACCTTCAAGGACCCCAATCGCCAGGTTGCCGTCCGCAACCTTCATATTCTAGCCATAGGCATCGAAGATTATGCTGCCGATAACCTTGATCTGGACCATACCGGTGACGATGTGGAAGCTTTGATAGATAGATTACAGTCTCAGAAAGGTAAACTGTTTACCGATGTGAAGGCACAAATCCTTAGCGACAGCGAAGCTACCCGCCAGAACATTGAAGATGCCATCCGGAAGATCCGTGGCGCTGCAGCAGATGATGATTTGGTGCTGATCTACTTCGCTGGTCATGGTGAAGAAATGGACGGCAACTTCTATCTCAAGCCCCATGATGTAGCCGGGAGCCGTTCTAACCTGAAGGAAACAGCTATCGACAACCGATGGGTGCTGGAAGAAATATCCCGCTACAATGCCTCTACACTTTATTTCATGGATGCCAGCCACGACATAAAGGCAGGTGAAGAGGAGGAACCTGCTGACATCGGGTTTGCAAACATGGACGAAGTAAAAGAAGACTTTGAAAGTGTGATTGACAGCCAGGAGGATATACGCATTTTTATGAGCTCGACTTCCACAAAGCAGAAGTCCCGGACTTCAGAAACTGGTAACAGTGTGTTTGCTACTGCCCTCCTCGAAGGCATCGAGGGCAAGGCCGATGCAACAGGAAACAACAATGGCTATGTCACAGTGAATGAGTTAAGCGACTATGTCTCCGACCGTGTGCTTGGTCTCACTGGATGGAGCCAGAAGCCCACCGCCATCAAGCGTGGCATAGGCCTTGTACCAATCGCTAAGATCAGGTAAGAGTATAATAGCAACCCACGTAGTGTTAATTGTCTTCTCTATAATTCGGGACCACGGTATGAAAATGTTACTGACGTTTTGTTTTCTGGCCATGTTATTTACCAGATCCTCTGCCCAGCAGCGGGTCATTTTGGCTGAAGACTTCAGTAGCAACTACAAAGGATGGCCTGAACAAGACAATGAAAAGGCCTCTGCAGAGTTCAAGGGAGGGAAGTACAACCTTGTCCACCATGCATCTTCAGGTTCCTACCTGTTTGTAATTGATGTTGACGAACTGGATGAAGGACAGGATTTTCATATTTCTACAGAATTGACCCAGTACCAGGGACAAGATACAGATGGATTTGGGTTGGTTTGGGGAGGGAAGGATGCTGGCAATTTCTATGGATTCAATATCAATGCAGCTGGTCAGTACAGGGTATACCAGTACAAAGACGAGAATTACAAAGAGATCAAGTCATTTACCCGGGAGGAGGATTTCATTAAGGGAAAAGGGCTTAGCAATCAACTGGACATCCGGAAGACAGGGGGAGTGCTCTCTTTTTATGCAAATGAGCATTTTCTCTATTCTACACCCTTCAAAGGTTTTTCGGGCAATCAGGTTGGATTTGTTTTGTACAATCAGACAGCGCTACACATCAACTCTTTGGACATTGTCCAGGAAAAGGGGATGCCTGTCGTCTTTGAGGACTCATTTGAAGACAATGCGAACGGCTGGATCAAAGATGCTCGCGACTCTGCTGTTCTGATCCAGAAGAGTAACAAACTCTTTATGCGCAATGAAGTGGGAATGGACGCTACCTGCAAACTGATCTCCAAACCCATTGATCCGGAGAAAGACTTCGAAGTTGAATTGAACGTCAGACAGTTGGCCGGAAAAAAAAACAGGGGCTATGGAATGGTCTGGGGCGCAAAAGATGCAGACAATGGTTTTATGTTTCTGATCAATAGCTTTGGCAGTTATGCAGTGTTCAGGAAGAAAGAAGGAACCAGTCTGAAACTGGTGAACTGGACGCCCAGCGACCAATTGCTTCACCTGAGCGTTCGCTCCAATAAATTGGTGGTACGCAGGACTGGAGAGAAATACTCTTTTTTCCTCAATGATATCTGGCTCCGGGATATTCCCTTCCAGTCTTTCCTGGGCGACCGGCTGGGTTTGGTGCTGACGTCTGATCTCCATATCGAAGCTGAGTACCTCGCTGTCCGGGAAGGAAGCAAAAGCTATATTCCCAAGCCACCGGTCATTACCCTGGTAACCCCGGGCTCCGATGAGCTGACCATTGACACCAAGGCGTTGACCTACAGGGCAGGAGTCAGTTCCGGATCGAAGATCACAGGTGTCAAACTTATAGTCAACGGTCAGCAAATTCCCAGTGATGCCAGAGTAGATCCGGAAGGAAATTTTGATGTCATTGTCGATCAGCGACTGGAGCTGACGGACGGAGACAATGACATCCAGCTGCTGGCTAAAAATACCGATGGTCTGATCCAACGTTCCAATATCTCTGTCAAGGTGAATACGCCGGCCCAACCTGTCATTCGCAATGCCAATGACTACGCTCTGTTCTTTGCGACAGATGATTACTCGGAATGGACAGATCTTGTCAATCCTGTTAATGATGTGCGTACCATGGCCCGTGAATTGGAGCAAAATTACGGCTTCAATACAGAGCTTGCCATAGGTATGGACCGCAAAGAAATCCTTAAGACTCTGAAGACGTATGCCAAGAAGAAGTACGGCCCCGATGATCAATTGATGATCTTTTTTGCCGGCCACGGTAGATTCGATGAGTTCTTTGGAGAAGGGTATGTAGTATGTGCCAATTCTTTGAAAATGGACGAAGGCAATGAAAGCTATATTTCTCATTCCAGTTTACGGACTATTATCAATAACATCCCCTGCCGTCATATTTTCCTCTGTATGGATGTCTGCTTTGGGGGTACCATTGACCCTTTCATTGCTCAAGGAGGAAACCGGGGCAATGAAAAAGGCGGTGGGGAGATGACTGAAAGTGAATTCATTGAACGCAAGATGAAGTTCAAGACCCGTCGGTACCTGACTTCGGGTGGCAAGGAATACGTCCCGGACGGTACCCCTGGCCGCCACTCTCCCTTTACCCGCAAATTCCTCGAGGGGCTGCGCAACTACGGTGGTCATGATAAGATCCTTACCTTGGGTGAACTGACCATTTACTTTGAGCGGCTTTTGCCGGAGCCAAGGTTTGGGGAATTTGGGTCAAATGAACCTGGAAGTGACTTCTTGTTCATCGTGCGATAGCGTTGCGGTAATTGCTGCTAGGCTATCGGGGCAAATTCAGGGTAGAGGGTTAAGATTGAGTGTTCCGCCGCCTCACAGATCCCGCGTTCAGTGATCAATCCTGAGACCAGTCTGGCCGGGGTTATGTCAAAGCCATAGTTGATGGCTGGGCTGTCTTCGGGTGTCAAAAGCACTCTCTGATATTTTTCACCATCCCATCCCTTTATATACCGCACTTCATCTGGATCTCTTGTCTCAATCGGTATTTGCTTCAGCCCATCCTTCAAGGTCCAGTCGATGGATGTCCCTGGCAGGGCTACATAGAAGGGGATACCATTGTCCCTGGCGGCCAAAGCCTTCAGGTAAGTTCCGATCTTATTGGCCACATCACCTGTAACGGTTGTCCGGTCACTGCCGACAATACACAGATCTACCAAACCGTGTTGCATCAGGTGACCGCCCGTATTGTCCGGGACTATAGTATGTGGCACTCCATGCTGCCCCAACTCCCATGCCGTGAGGCGGGCACCCTGATTGCGCGGCCGGGTTTCGTCTACCCAGACATGTATAGGAATTCCCGCATTGTGGGCTTGGTAGATGGGTGAGGTTGCAGTCCCGTAATCAACGGTCGCCAGCCAGCCGGCGTTACAATGGGTAAGAATATTGACTGTGTCCTCTTTTTTTTCGTAGATCTCCCGGATCAAAGGGACGCCGTGCACACCGATCATCCGGCAGATCTCAACATCCTCTTCCGCCAGTTTCAAAGCATTGGTTCGCAGGGCTTCCGTCTTCTCCGGCCCGGTTCTTTTTGCCCTTGTATTTTTTGTTCCGATCGTTTTTCGTCCCAGGCAAAGCAATTGCTGCTCGATCGCCCAGGAGAGGTTTACGGCGGTGGGACGTGTCTCGCGCAGTACATCTGCGGCAGCCATCAACTTTCGGTCATAATCAGGGTCGTCACCAAGCTCCAGTCCAGCCAGGTACATCCCGAAAGCAGCTGTAATTCCTATCAAAGGGGCTCCCCGGATATGCATATCCCGAATCGCAGTGGCGGCATCCTTCACGGTCAGCAGCCGTTCAATCACCAGCTCATGGGGCAAATGCCGCTCATCGATGATCTTGACCTCTGATAGGTTGGCAGGATCCATCCAAATACTGCGAAATGCACGGCCTTTGATTTCCATTTATCAAAGATAGTTATTTCAATTATCCCTCCCTTAGGCTTGCTTGAAGATTCTGCCATGGTAGTTTGCGCACGGCCGGAAGCTGCGCAGGTGGGCCGGAACATTCTCTTCGAAGGGGGCAATGCAATCGATGCTGCCGTAGATGTACAATTTGCCCTGGCGGTTGTGTTTCCTTACGCTGGCAACATTGGTGGTGGTGGATTCATGGTCTTTAGGCAAGCAGATGGACAATCGACTACTCTCGATTTCCGAGAAAAGGCTCCTGCCAAGGGTTACCGTGACATGTACCTCGGCGAATGCGGAGAAGTAGTTACTGAATTGAGCCGACGAGGCCACCTTTCTGTGGGAGTACCAGGGTCTGTAGCCGGATTGTACGAAGCACATCAGAAATACGGTTCTCTGCCTTGGCAGAAATTGATAGAACCTGCTGTCCGGCTTGCGCGGGAGGGATATCCTGCAACCGAAAACCAAGCGATGTGGCTTAATAAAATCAAAGAAGTTTTCCTCAAGTACAATCCTGGTCTTTTAGGACAAGAAAAAAATGGATACCTGATCAAGAAAGACGATTGGAAAGCAGGTGATTTGATTGTCCAGAAGGACTTGGCGGAAAGTTTGGAGCGCATTCGGGACCATGGGCGGGATGGGTTTCTCGAAGGAGCCGCAGACTCTTCCAGGCGAGACGATGCTGCTTCCGGATTCTAGAGCTAATTTGTTTACCTTACCCTCATGAACTCTTTCCTTTCAAAAATGAAATTATTCTTTTTCTTCCTCACGGTCAGCCTGATCTCAATTTCCTGCAAAACCCGAACTGGGTCTGCGGGCGACAATCCTGTCATGGATGTATCTTCCGAAATGAAAAGAGGCGAAGAAATGAACAGTTCGGACGGAGGCCAGGATATGAAAGCTAACTATCCGGACGATGAGCAGGGACACGATGAGGACCTTGGAGTTCAGATCATCCGGGGGAAACTTTACACCGATAAAGGTTTCCAGCCCCGCGTTGGAGGTATTTTCATTTCTACGGATGCATTTGAAAAAAGTGGGAAAAACTGGTCCGAACAGGTGAAAGAACTCGAAGGAAAAACGCTGGAACTCAAGGGTAATGTGGTCCGGCACTGGTGCGGTCCTATCGAGCAATGCCTGAACCAAGGATATATGGACAGAATGAAAAATGTTGAGTACATAAATATCCTTGACTAGCAGCCTGCCGACCAGTTCTATGCTACATTGTTTTAATTCCGGGTCATTCCCATTCTAAGAGTGTCTGAGGTTCAGGGGTACTTACAAAGCTTACAACACCGGTGAAATCCTAAAAATAAGTCTCGACAGCAAACTTATATTGCTCTGTAAATATTTTTTTAAAAGCCGAGATGTTGTTTTGTTCATAGAATAAAAGCGTGGCCTTTTTATAATCAATAGAATCCACCGTTCTAAATGATATCGGACAATATCTGTAATGGGCCAAAACAGCATTGCTGATTATCCTGGCTGTTCTCTTATTCCCGTCGCTGAATCCTTGTATATAGGAAATTAAAACCAAAGGGAGGAAAGCCTTTTCAAATACATTTTCCCGATCATTTACCAAATCACACATTCCTTGAAAGGCTTCACGGATTTGATGTTCGTTATCTAATGGACGGTAGTTGGTCCCCGTGATACCCACTCGCTGGCGTCTGATATTTCTATTGATTCCTAGATCCTTGATAAGAATACTATGAATGTCCTCAATTCGGGAAACCGTCAATGGCATAAGATAGCTTGGATCATTCATGATGAAATCCAGAGCCTCCTTGTGATTTAAAAGCATGATCGCTTCCTCTTTGGTCTTTCCCTTTGCTGTTTCCTTTTCCTTCAGAAGTCTTTCGGTTTCCAATAAGGAATAGGTATTTCCTTCTATCTGAGACGATTTCCAGCTCAAATCAATTGCTAAGCGCTCCATCTCCTTTTTGAATATCTCTTCATCCAGTTGAGAAATATTCTCATGGTATTGTTTCTGGAGGTTGTTTAGGTAGGAAAGTTCGCTATCGGTAAACAATCTCACTTTACCTAAGACCTTTGGAATCAGGTCAAGATTAAATTGACTCCGTATTTTTCTATCATCGATCTCTTGCTGAAAATAATTATCCTGATCAATCGGAAAGATCAATTCATAAGCAGTACTGATTTTGTATTTGGTTCCTCTTCCTTGCCCTTCTTTGGCTATAAGGCCCTCTGACACCAAATTAGCTAGTACCCGCTTAGTAGTAGCATAACCAATATCAAGACCGACACCGCTGTGGATTTCGCTGGAAGATGATAAAGGATTTTCTTTTACGAAATTAAGGATTGTAGTGGAGCTGTTTTTGCTCATTGGGATATTATCAATCGACTTCGAGCTCATTTATGTTGCAAATGTAGCTCAAAAACTACTAATAATGAGCTTCAATTAGTAGTAAGATGAGCTGTAATAAAGTGTCAACCCTTGTCGTGGCACCAGCCACAAATTTCGAATACATGTATTATTCGGCTTTCCCTCCACGGAACTAAATTGAAGTAGGATATAGCGTAGGCAAAGTAAGGCATCGATACCTACAGCCTTTGAATAGACGTCATTACCCACGATTGCGAAATATGCTCTTGCTCAAGTCTCAAATTCGAGCGCTTCATCATTTGAAAAACCTCAAGTTCCTTTTTCGAGAGATTCGCCGGAGGATCCCCATTAAATGGAGTCCCTTCAACCGTATATTGTTTGAACTGTTCATAGGTCGCTTGGTCCATCAGGAATGATTTCACCCTTGGAAAATTCCCTCGGAAAATCGACAGGATCTGAAACCCCTGCGCATCAGTATCGCCCCAATACCACAAGTCAGTATCACGGAGCCAATCTCCTTTTAATTCCCGGACGGAATACCCCTTGCCCCAAATCGCGATCCCGTTTTTTATGGAAGGAAAGGTCAAGAAGGTCACTTGATTTTCAATTACAAAGACCTTTGCAAGAATCTCTACCGAAAGCGCTTCAAAACTATACCTTGGCAAGGCGACCTCCGTACAGGGAAACCCAAACGCTTCGGAAACCTGCGGATCAAGAAAGCGTAATCTGATCCAATTCGGCGGTTGCTTGAGCGAAAGACGGTCAAGGGTATTATCCTTTTCCCAATCCATCACACCTGTTGGCATTACGACTTTCAGCAGTTGTTCTATAAGCCCCATATTAGACTCAACGAATTTGGAATGCACCTCAATCGGCAATTCCCTGGGATAGCGCATTGGCCGGGGATGTTCAAGGTAATACAAAATGACCTTGACCAAATCTTCCCATTTGCCAATGTGCTTCAGGAATTGAAGTGGTTTTTGCTGCACCCATGACCGCAAAGCAGGGACTTGTTCAATCACCATCCCGAACCGATCCTTAAATTGACGTGCTTCCTTTTGCTTTCCGATAAATTTGAGAAAATCGTTCTCAGCCTGAAAGTTCAGTTTTGTAGGAAGGGTCTGATAATTATTTGTCCGGGACTTAACCCGGATCATTTCAAGCTCATAGCCAAAACCCTTATTTGCTTTGGAATGCGCCTTGAGTTCCCCGACCCACCGTTCCAGCTCAGGAAGTGGAGCATTAGCTTTCAATTTTGGAAAGGGAATCTCCAAAGGGAAAAAGGTATCTAACCGCTGTTCGATAGTAGCAACCAGGTATTCGGAAAACTTTTTTTCCGCACGTTTTCGGATTGTCTCGATGCTCATGCGTTTGCCTCAATGGTTTCACCTTTCAACTTCGCCTGCTCTGCTTTCCACTTTCAACTTCGCCTGCTCTGCTTTCCACTTTTTGTTGAACTCTTCGAAGGTCATTTGTGCAAGAAAGGAGTTGTTAATAGCCTCGTTTCGGTTGACGATATTGACCGTGGCGATGTACTCGCTGACCACATTGATTTTATCAGCCGGGGTAACGATCATTAGCTGAAGGTCCAGCTTTTTGAAGAGCTCCATTGCGTATTTGGAATTCCGGTAGTCGAGGTTGTTGAATACCTCGTCGATCACCACGAAGCGGAAAGATTTCGATTTAACTTCATTGGCCTCAAGGCCAAATTGATATGCAATGGCAGCACCGAGGATGGTATAGGCGAGCTTTACGATCTGACCACCGGATTTCCCGGAAGACGATTCAAAGCGTTCGATTTCCTCCTCAGACTCCTGGTTGTACTCCGTTACGGAGAAATCCAGCCAGCGCAGTACGTTCGTGACTTTGCGGGTCCACCTTTCGTTTTCAGGGGTTGAGAACTTATCGATCAGTTTTTTGATCTCCCGGAAGATGTATTCATTCTCATCGGGGTTATCACTTCCGACGTTGGGAATACAGTTTCGAAGCATTCGTTTGAATTCTGTGATCTCCGGATCTTGAACCGCTTGTGAATTCAGGCGAATCAGGGTTCCTTTGTTGAATTCAATGAGGGAAAGCGACTGGTTTAATTTAGCGATCCTCTGTTTGATCTTCTCCTCCTTTTCACGGAGGGAATTATCGAATTCGGAAATCTCGTTAACAATGTTTTTTCGCAGGAGTTTGCGAAAGCGCTCTTTGTGCTTAGGCAGGTCTTCCTGCTCGATCTTTTCGAGAAATTTCAAGAAGTCCAGATAGTAATCCATGTTTGGGCGAAGATCAGTTCCTTTCTCTGGAAAATGATTAAGGAAATGGGTCATGATCCTAGTCATCACGACTTCGCTCTTGCTCCGCTTCCCATCGATCTCTTCGATTCCCTTCGTGAACCTGTCCCTCAGATCATTCATGACCTGATCTGCCATTTGCACTGAATCGATCAGTTGACCTGGTGCAGCCTTTGCGATGGCCGGGAAAACTTCGGTTCGAATTACTTCCTCCATTCCTTCAGCAATGATCCAGCAGGAAGCCAATTCATCTTTCAACACTTTGATCTTGCCTTCACAATCTCCGATTTCCCGGTTGGTTTTGGATTCCTCATTTCGCAGTCCCGCAATTTCCTCATTGATCTTCTCCAACTGCCGTTGGATAACAGCGAGTTGATTGCTCTCTGCCTCCAATTCTTTGAGGCTTGCCCTGATCTTCACGAGCCGAGATTGGATGCTGGTCCAATCGATTTCCTCAAATTGGGCATATTCAAGCAATGAATTCACGATCTCGATCTTTCCTTCGATCACCTTTCTTTCCTGCTCTAGGATTTCGATTCTTTCTTCGGTTGCTTTAATTACTTCAGCAACCTCCCTCAGTTGAGCTTCCAGCGCAGCTATTTTCTCTTTGTTTTCCCAACCGAGGATGTACCGGGTCGTATCATCAATTCGGTGCCGGTCATCTTTTTCATGGAGTGTACGTCCTGTCCGAACAAGACCAGAAGGCGTCAGCGCCTTTTTGGCATCCTTAGCGGATCCAAGGTCATACGTACAACGGTAGGTATAATGCGTGAGCAATTGGTCGGAGATCCAGTTTTTGAAATTTGAATCCTGCTTGATCTCCAGTTTGTAAAAGAGATCGTCGCGGTGCTTGGGAGGAGGAGCCGAACCTTGCTGGTCCCGAACAAGGTGGTACTGAAGCCTCGATTGCAAATGCGTATCATTGACATAATTCGTCAATTCCGAATAGTGCCGATCTGTCACGATCAGCCGGAGGCCGAAATTGTGCAAGACACGTTCAATTGCGCCCTGCCATTCGTATGCCTCCTCTTTTACCCGGATCAACTCACAAACATAGGGCAGGGCACCTTCTTCGATTCCGAGCGCTGCGCAAATCCTGTTCCGCAACCTGACCTGGTTTTCCGGGACGAGATTCTTCCGCTCCTTCAGAGAGTTCAGTTCTCGTTCTATTTCCTTTTGGCGCTGCTCATGTGGGACTAACGATTTGTGGAATTCGGTCGCTTCCTCTTCCTTGGTGCGCTTTTCCTGTAACAGTCGCTTTTTCTGGCTTTGCGCAGTTGAGATCGATTCAAAGAATTGCTCCCTTCCCGGATCAACCGGCAAATCAAGTTGTAATGCGAGGCCATTGTACGACTTCGCCCTGTGCTTCTTCAATTCCAGATCCTCTTGGGCCTGCCGCTCAGCTTCCTGTAATTTATTCAACTGCTGATATGCCGTGTTAGCGCGAAGGGCGGCCTCCAACTCTGACCGATCTGATTCCAGTCGGGAAATGCCTTTTTGTAGGTCCTTCAGCCGATCTTCGGCAATGCCAAACCGTTGTTGCTCCCTACCAAGAGCTTTTTCATACAAGTTGATTTTTTGCTCGGCAATCCAGAATTTGAGGTTCTCGCGATACCGGATCAACAAAGGCCTTTCCGCTCCGTATCTTTCCCATTTTTTGGCCTCCTCCCGCAGCGGGGTCAACTGGTCTCGCTGCTTCTCTGCTTTGACGATCTGAGCGTGGCAATCGTTTAGGTTCTCGTAATTATTCTTCAGTTCCGAGATCCGCTCCCGCATATCCTGTTTTTCCAACATATGGTTCCGGACAAACTCATTGAGGTTCCCGATGGATTTCATCGCGACCGTTTGGTTGAATAAGTCCAATGCCCGGCTTGTCTGCAGACCCAATTTCTCCGAAAACTCTGCCGCATACTCCTTGAAGGTGTCGTAAACAGTTACATGGGATTCCTTCTTCAGTTTTCTCCGAAGTTCCCGGTTGTCTTTGGCTTGAAAGTGATCCTGAACTGTAATTTCCTTCCCTGCAAGGACATACAGGGTTCTTAAATCGTCTCCGGAGAACCAAAAAACCTGGGCGAGACAGAGGGTTTGATTCATCCCCCGATTGAAGAAGTGACCAATGATAACTGAAAAGCAATTTTCTTTTCTTGGCCGAAGGTATTGGGTCTTAGTGCCTTCCTCACTGTCTGAGATGCTCCCGTAGGCTCCCATCACGTAGGTTTTGGGATTTCGACTGGATTTCTTTTCAGTACCCGAAGCCAAATTGTAATTCCGCTTTTTGCTCGGGACGAGTAGCGTCAGAATCGCATCGACCAAGGTGGACTTTCCCGACCCATTTGGCCCTGTAAGCAGTGTTGTTTCTCCCTCCGGACGAATCGTAACGATGTTCTTGTGAAATGTCCCCCAATTGTAGAGTTGAAAGGATCGCAAACGGAAACCTGCCCCGGTGTTGTCTGTATCAAACAGTGAGTTCATCTTCTGGTTTGTTTTGCGTTTGGGTCAATTTTTCTTTGATCTCTTCAAGGGCATCAGCGGAGATTCGGGCTTTGATGATCCGTTCGATATAGTAAGTATCATTCTGGCCTTTCACTTCCCGCAGCAATTTCATTTTCACAATCGTACCAATAGAGCGGTCGACTTCTTTCCGGAATTTCATTTCGTCGGAATCCTTCGAGAAGAAGGGCGCAAGTTCTTCGTACAGGTCTGTCTTCGTCACTATCGGTCTGCCGATCTCCAGTGCTTTCTCATCATGTTCCCGCAACCTCTCCCGAAGCAAAACGCACAGCAAGGTGGCTCGATAATCCAATGCCCTGTCGATCATCATTTTGGGAAGGGCGGGGCCAGCATAGTCGTCGGGTGGGTCGGGGTCTTGTAAGAAGGCATATCCCTCCACCTCATCAAGAAATAGCTGAAGGCCGATCTTCTCGAACCATGACTCTACGAAGGAGCGATTTTTGAGCATGGTCTCCCATTGCTCCGCATCATTGTCCCGGCTAAGGCTACCCCTCAACAACTTGCGGAGCGCCGGTGCATATTCCGGTATGGTCGAATAATCGATCATAGCTTAAAAATAATACTTGGAATCTCAATTTCTTTGATTTCGTCCGTTTGAATTCCTTTAGGATCACACAATTGAATGCGGACGTATTCTCGTTTTTCGACATTTACCTCGTTCTTTTCTTCTTCGTGGGCAATGATCAGGTAAGCGACCAATTCCGCTAATCCGCTTTCAACCGGAAAACGCTCCAGTAATTCCGTGAGCGGCACAGCACTTTTGCGCCTGAACATTTCCTCAATGTTTTTTCTCAGTCGCATTGTATCTAGCGGAATTTGCTGCGTCATCATTGTGACCGCTTCCTCGGCTTCAATCGCATTGCCTTCGCTATGATCTACCAAGTCAAAGGAAACTGCCTTTTCGGATTTCCAAAGGTTGCGCTCCAAGGGGAAATTTACATCCGGCTTCAGGTGCAATTTGAAAAAACCGCGATCTGCACCTTTGGTTTTCTCACGCTTCAATGCAAGGCGTTTGATATCCTCGATCAACGCCGACACCCTTCGATTTTCCGCGACGGTGTCCTCGTCCAGGACTCTCCTGAGCTGCTCGACCATCCTCCGGTTGGAGCGTAGAACCTTGCTTGCCGCATTCATCAATTTGTGGACATAGCTGATGAAGTAATGGTCGTCCTCCATTCCGGCAATATCCTCCAATGCATAAAGCCGCTGGACGATCAGGCGAAATTCATCTTTCTTTTCGGGTGATCGTGCGAAGTCCCAAAAGGCTTCAAAACTTGCCCCCTGGTCGGATTGGTTCAATTCTTCCTCCGCATCAAGTGTGAACCCGACAATCTGCCCCCGCGATTCCTGCTCCACAAGGTGCCGTCGCTGAATTTCCTTTTTGATCGTTCTGAAATTTTGCTCGACTTCACGGAAATCGCCGAGCAGGTGCCGGGCTTCCATTTTGGCGAGGTTGTAATGCTCACGGATTCGGCGTCCGCTCATCCTTTCGAGGTCTTCGCCGGATTTGATGGCTTTGATCCTTTCGTCGAGTTCCTTCCGCTGCTTTTTTAGTTCTTTCAATAGCTCAGCCTGGTCCTCCATGCTTTCGTAGACGACCTTTTTCAAACGCTCCAGTAAGGTGAGAAATCGCGACTCGGTCCCTACAAAACTCGTATCCGCCAAGTCTTCCAGAAACTGGAAAACCTTTTCCGTGGATGGGGTCAATTCGACCTCTGGCTTGTCGTCTTCTTCCAAATAGAGAATATAAATGAACCCTTCCTGCTCCCATTCATATAAATATTCCCTTGCGCTTTTCCTGTATTGCAAATCAGGCTGAAATTCCTTCAACTGACGAATATAGGTCGCCAAGGGCTGGACCAAATCCTCCAATGGTATGTGAAGCCTACCGGGTTCACGGAATGCCTTTTGCAAGAAGCCCAAAATCAGAGGCGCATTATGCACTCGAAGGATTGAAACTTCCTTGGAGTTTTCTAATTGCTGCTGAAATTGGTCGTGATACTTCATCGGATGATAAAGATATCACTTCCACCGAAAAACGGCACAAAAAAACCGGGCACTGATGGCCCGGATTCGGGAAAATCCCCTTTTGCGGGGAACCCCCTCTCATTTTTCGAACCCTCGTGTGTCACGGACGTTCTTTGAAGATTTGAAGAACATTAACTGTATCTGAGATGTAGGCAGGCCTCCGGCAACGTCTACGCAGGAGAAGTTGCCAAACCGCCCTAAGCTGCATTTGTAAAGAGCATTTGTAGTGAGCGTTAGGGAAAAGGCTCCCTTGAGGAGTCAGGTACGGATTAAGGAGATGAATGAAAATGAACCACCGATGACGTGTCGAGAGGAAAATACCCGACATCAAAACCGGAGTAATGGGGGTTATTCCGGGATGAGCGCAGCGGATGACGGCTACCGTCCGGGTCGCAGTGCACATGATGCGCTTGAGGCAGCCCGACGAAACTGCTGGAAGTATGATTGGGTGATCGACTTCGATATCAAAGGGTTCTTCGATAACCTTGATCATGAACTGCTGATGCATGCGGTCAGAAAGCACACCGAGGAGAAGTGGGTACTGATGTACGTTCACCGTTGGCTAAAAGCACCTGTCCAAACCGGATCCGGGGAGTTGGTCAAACGGACACAAGGCACGCCGCAAGGCGGGGTCATCAGTCCGTTATTAGCCAACATCTTCCTTCACCATGCTTTCGATGCATGGATGAAAGAAGTAGTCCCCGAAATTGAGTTCGAGCGGTATGCGGATGATGGGATCGTGCACTGCAAGACCTGCAACCAGGCGGAACTCGTTCTCGACCAGATCAGGGCGCGGC
>JBFGVE010000024.1:0-27044 GCA_041565275.1 Bacteroidia bacterium | reverse complement strand
TACTCTTAAAACAAAACGACCGGATTGGAGGACATATAACAGCGGACGATCTGGCAAATTACCAGGTGTCAAGGCTTCACCCTTTGTCATTCCCCTTTCGGGACCGTACAATCCAAACCATCCCGTTTCCTGGGCTTGGAGGAAGTTTAGTGGCGTTGTCACTAGGGCTGTTGGTGAGATCCGGTCCTATAGATTTTCCATTTGGGTCAAAAGAGATGGTTTCCCGCTGGGCCAGGATCCTTTCTCAATTGGACCGAATGGACAAGACACCTCCCAAGCTGGCATCCGCTCTCTCTGACCTGTATCCGGGAATTCAAATTGGTTCCGCTGGGACTTCACGCCATCAGGGAGGAACTTCCCACTTCAGCATTTTGGACGGATATGGTAATGCGGTGGGAGTAACTATGACCAACGGAGAGGGGGCAGGTCATTATATTCCGGGAACAGGGATTATTCTCAACAATATGCTGGGAGAGCTGGCATTGCTGCCCAAGGGTTTGCACAATTGGGATCCGGATACAAGGCTTGGGTCAATGATGTCTCCATCTGTCGTTCTGAACCAAAAGGGGCAAGCAGAAATGGTTCTGGGTTCAGGAGGGGCAGGACGCATTCCATATATGCTCGCCCAAGTCATCCACCAGATCGTGGATCTCGGGATGGATCTCTCCTCAGCAGTGAAAGCCCCTCGCATGCACATCGTTAACAATGTCTGCAATATGGAACCGGGCTTGCCCGGCAATGCTGATCTTCCAGACAAGGTCTCCCTTCGATCTTGGGAAAAACAATCTCTCTTCTTCGGGGGAGTAAACGCTGTAATGCGTGGAGAAAAAGGATTGGAAGCTATAGGCGATCTCCGACGGGGTGGTGTTGTTTTGGGCATAGGGATTTAATGGCTAGGAAGCTGTTTTCTCATTCTGTTCCAAGCCATGTAACTAAAGAAGAGTGGAAACAGGAGAAGTAGAAACTGAGGAAGCACCCTTAGCTGAACCTCCTCACTGCCGACCGTATCCGTCACATGCCAAGTAACCGATTGCGCAACCAGATAGGCCAGTGCAATCTGTACTGCAAATCCTCCTATTGCCTTTCTCAACAGACCTGCCTTTCGGGATTGATCTGCTTTAGCAAACAATATCCATAAAAGAAGAAATCCCAAACCAAGCATCCAGACCACCAATAAGATTAACTCGGGACGCTGAACAAACCAAGTCAAGTCTGAAGCAAAAGATTGTCTGGCAAAGTCAACTGTCTCAGAGTAAATCCAAAAGGGGTGTAAAAAGGCAGTTTGGTGTGTACGCCAGTTTCCAGCATAGGACAAAGGAGCAAAAACTACCAGAAATTGCAACACGGCTGCAAAAAAAAGTTGGACGTGGTACCAATAGAATCTTCGTGAGCGAGCCATAGAGCCTTAACGAAGACGGTTACTACTTTTAACCAGCCTTTCGTCTCGCTTGATCCTGCTTATGGCGAACCAGACCAGCACCAAGGCCACTGCTGGAACGAAAAACCCGTAGGAAATATCATGTTGGAGGTCATCTGGGGATCCGGCCATTTCAGGCAATTGCGTAAAGAGTAAAACAGCCACTAGAAGCTGGCCCATTATCAATAGAATACCGACATAAGCCATTTTGATCTGTCTTGCACGGTCTCCATACAAGAAAACCAATACGATAAGGTAAATTGAAGTTAGGACGACCAGCAGAACATGTAACATCAGAAAGGTATCGTCAGAAAACCCGACGGTTTCTTTCACATTCTCAAAGGTCACTTCGTCAAATCCTTCTTTTTCAACACACATTCCTGTCAGGGTGACAGAACTTCCTTCAAAGGAGTCATTGTTGGATGCAATTCCAAGCGGAAGGAAAAGTACCGTTATATTCACTGCCGCGGCCAGAATGAGAAATATCGTTTGTATACGTTGGATCATTTCGGACGAAATTTAAACACGAAATTAAGAATTAGACTATGGAGAAAAACGAAAACCCTACTTCTCTACAGCCTGAAACGTGACCATCGGCACCGTGGCTGTCATTGAAAACCGTTTGGTAAGACTCCCGTCAAATAAGCGCCTGATCAGGTTACGCCTTTTGGTTACCATGGCCAACATTTCGGTTTCAGAAGCACCCATAAATGCTATGATGCCTTTGGCGATGGATGAATTGGGATGGGCGTGAAAGGTTATTTTTCTCTCCTGCATTTCTCCAGCCATCTCGCTTGCAATTTGTTTCATACTCTCCAGGGGTACTTCCTCATCATCGGGATAAATATGAAGAACATCAATCCGAGAATTAAAACGTTTGGTCAACTTAACCAGTTTTTTCAAGGTCTCACTTGTACTCTTCTGGAAGTCTGTAGGATAAAGTATCCGGTTCAAACCGCTGAATTCAAACCCCTTAGGAACACTGATCACGGGAACAGGGCTTCGCTCTATCACTTTGGAAGCTATACTTCCCAAAATCACACTTTCCAATCCTGTTGAACCCTTAGTTCCCATCACAATGGCGTCTGCTTGAACTTCTTTAGCCGTAGAAAGGATCACACTGACGGTAGAACCTTCCCGGATGATGGGATCGATATCCACTGAAATATTATGCATTTCATCGATCAGGAGGCGCATTTTTTCCTGTGCATTTTCCTTCATACGAATCGCCAGTGAACCCGTAGCCCCCACTGCAGCACGGGGAGGCAATCCTAATACTGAAAGTACGTGGATCTTTGCGTCACCGCCCTTGAGGAAGTTCAGTGCATAGACAAGAGCGTCTTTGGCATTGGCGGAAAAGTCTGTAGGAACAAGGATATTCTTCATAAACTGTGATATTTGTACTCCAAAACTAAAAAATTGCCTTGCAAAAAGCACCATCAATAATTAAGCTATATCCATTTTACATTGCAAGGGCCTGGGATGATTAGCTTTCAGGTCGTAGACCAACTCGAGCAGGTTAGTCATTCATGGCCATTGTTAATTATTGCCTAACTTTACGGACTTGAAATTACAGTAGCAAATATGCTCAAATACATAGCAAAGTTATTCGGTGACAAGCAAGGACGAGATCTAAAAGAATTGCAACCTTATGTTGTTAAGATCAACGCAGAGTATGATAAGTTAAGGGTCGTTTCTGACGATGAACTTCGAGGCAAGTCCGTAGAACTCAGAAAGAGGATCCAAGATTATGTTGCGGATATTACCGCCGAAATTGAGTCCAAAAAGGTAGAGGCCAAAACATCGGAAGATCTGGAAGCTTCAGAGCAGATGTACGAAGAAGCGGAGAAGCTTGAAAAGAAACGGAATGAAAGACTAGAGGAAGTACTAGACCAGGTACTGCCTGAAGGGTTTGCCATCGTCAAAGAAACCGCTCGCCGTCTGACCGAAAATAAAGAATTGAGGGTCACTGCCACCGACTGGGACCGCGAACTGGCAGCAAAGAAGGACAATATTACCATTGAGGGGGGCAAGGCTGTTTGGTCCAATAGATGGTTGGCCGCCGGTGCTGAGATCGAGTGGAATATGATTCACTACGATGTGCAGTTGATAGGTGGAGTGGTGCTGCACAAAGGAAAGATTGCAGAGATGGCGACTGGTGAAGGTAAGACCCTGGTAGCCACTTTACCCGTTTTCCTCAATGCATTGACCGGATGTGGAGTTCATTTGGTCACGGTCAACAACTACCTGGCCCGCCGAGACAGCGAGTGGAATGCACCCCTTTTTCAATTCCATGGGATTTCTGTGGATTGTATTGACATCCATGATCCCAATACCGACGAACGGCGAAAAGCTTATCTGGCTGACGTTACCTACGGTACCAATAACGAATTCGGCTTTGATTACCTCCGGGACAACATGACCTCTAACCCGCAGTACCTTGTACAGAGAAACCACCACTATGCGATCATTGATGAGATCGACTCCGTATTGATAGATGAAGCACGTACCCCATTGATCATTTCCGGTCCTGTTCCCAAAGGAGACGTTCAAGAGTTTCAGCAACTCAAGCCACGGGTGGAGCGCCTGATGCGTGCCCAGCAAAAGTACGTGAACCAATGCATTACGTTTGCTAAGAAACACCTCCACGGAGATGACAAAGAAAAAGCCAAAGAAGCAGGGCTGCTCTTATTCCGTGCCCATAAAGGTCTTCCCCGCAATAAGGCTCTGATCAAATACCTTAGTGAGCCAGGTGTAAAAACCGATATGCTCAAAACTGAAGCCTTCTACTTGCAGGATAAGGGGAAAAATATGTACATCGTCGACGACGAATTGTTCTTTACCATTGACGATAAAAACAATCAGGTAGAACTAACGGATAAAGGTCGTGACCTGATTACCGCACAGGGTGAAGACCCCGAACTCTTTGTTCTGCCCGACGTTGGTGTGGCCCTCAATGCAATTGATATCGATCCGGGTCTCAGCGATGACCAGAAGGTCCTGAAAAAAGACGATCTGGCCCGTGATTTTGCTGAAAAATCTGCCCGCCTCCACACAATTAACCAGCTGGTAAAGGCCTATTCCCTTTTTGAAAGGGAGACCGAATACATTGTGGTGGAGGGCAAAGTACTGATCGTAGATGAGCAAACTGGCCGGGTGCTTCCTGGACGCCGTTACTCCGACGGCCTTCACCAGGCGATCGAAGCAAAGGAAAATGTAAAGGTAGAAGATGCCACCCAAACCTTTGCCTCGGTGACTCTACAAAACTTCTTCCGGATGTACCACAAGCTGGCTGGTATGACTGGTACAGCGGAAACAGAAGAATCAGAATTTCACGAAATCTACAAGTTAGACGTAGTGGTAATTCCGACCAATCGCCCAATTGCACGCAAAGATGAAAATGACTTGGTTTACAAGACCAAGCGTGAAAAATATGCTGCATGTATCGAAGAAACAGTTAAACTGACTGAGGCAGGAAGGCCGGTACTGATCGGTACTACTTCGGTAGAAGTCTCTGAACTTCTGAGCCGGATGTTGCGAATGGCGAAAGTGAAGCACAATGTACTGAATGCCAAACAGCACCAGCGCGAAGCTGAAGTCGTTGCAGAAGCTGGTCTGGCCGGTGCAGTAACCGTTGCAACCAATATGGCTGGCCGCGGTACCGATATCAAGCTTGGTCCTGGAGTGATCGAAGCAGGTGGTTTAGCAATCCTCGGTACCGAACGCCACGAATCTCGCAGGGTAGACCGGCAGCTACGTGGACGTGCCGGCCGTCAGGGAGACCCTGGCTCCTCCCAGTTCTTTGTCTCCCTGGAAGATGATCTGATGCGCCTCTTTGGTTCTGAACGTATCTCCAAAATCATGGACCGCATTGGAATCAAGGAAGGTGAGGTAATCCAGCATTCTATGATCACCAAGTCGATTACCAACGCTCAGAAGAAGGTTGAGGAAAACAACTTCGCCATGCGTAAGCGCCTGCTTGAATATGACGATGTCATGAATTCCCAACGTGAAGTGGTGTACAAACGTCGCCGGAATGCGCTGTTTGGGGAACGGATGCGGGTAGATATCGACAACATGCTATTCGACCTCTGTCAGAACATTTCTGCAAACCATTACCCGATGCTAGACGTCGAAGGTATCCAACGTCAGGCTATTCGCCTGTTGTCAGTTGATCCAGATGTTTCCATAGACGATCTCAACTCCAAGGCTTTGGAAGATGTGGGCGACAAGGTTTATCACGCTGCGGTTAAGTTCTACAAGCGGAAGAACAAGCAATTGGCTGAGGTGACCCTCGAAGGCTTGAAAAATATCCGGGAGCGCCATAATCATGTAGAACGGGTTGAAATAGGTTTTTCCGATGGCAGCAAACGGATCCGCATTCTGGTCGACCTTGAAAAAGCCATCTCTTCAGAAGGCAAGGAAGTCGTCCGCGAACTGGAAAAAGCAGTAATGCTCGGGATCATTGATGAAAATTGGAAGCACCACCTGCGCGAAATGGATGAGCTTCGTACCTCTGTTCAGAATGCCTCTATCGAGCAAAAAGACCCCCTGGTTGTCTATAAATTTGAAGCTTACGAACTTTTCCAGCAAGTGTTAAACAAGATCAATGAAGAAGTTATTTCCCTGATCTTTAAAGCACGGATAGAAACAAGTCGCGACAATATGCATGAAACCAGCGAGGCGCCTGACCGGGATGATTTCAGCAAGATGAGGACCCGTCACGGAAACCTGGACCGTCAGCAAAAGAAGAACGCCAAAGGAATGGCAGCCAACTCTGCCTCACGCGGCGGAAACGAAGAGCGTCAGCTAAGCCGACGGGAACGCCGGGCCAAAGATCGCTCCAGATCAAAAAAGAGATAGTGATTTTCCATCATGTATGACAAAAAATAGTGAAAAATATCAAACAGATTCTTCCAGGCGAATTCGACGCAGTTAAGCACTGGTACCCCAAAGCACTGAATGCTACGATTCATCCGATGGTAAGTTTCTTCTTCAGCCTTTCCAATGAAAGGATTGTAAACCGCTATTGCCATCTAAGACCACTGGTCAATCCTGAAATCCTGCATGAGTTACTCTGCTACCGCCCCCGCTATTTTCTATGGGCAGGAGCCGACCTCTTCAACGTAACAACCGAAACGGGGAAGCGGCAAATGGTGATAATTGAAAACAATTCATGCCCCTCCGGGCAAAAATCAATGCCCACCTTGCAGGACCATGAAGAGTATGGCGGCTACAAAATCCTCATGGAGGAATCCTTCCTTCCCAGTATGAAATCCAGAAGGCTACCTAGAGGAGTTCTTGCTGTCATCTTTGACAAAAATCACATGGAAGCTTCTGGATATGCAGCTGCCCTCGCTGATCTCACGAATGAACCTGTATACCTGATTCCTTACTTCAAAGATGACATCGGAAAACAGGTCTGTTCCAAAGAAGGAGTGATGGAGTTTGTGAACGATGACGGGGAGTGGACCCCGATTCGTGCTGCTTTCAGATACCTGACCCAAAAGCCATGGAACCGCCTTCCAGTAAATCAAAAAACCTTTATCTACAATCCCGTAGTAGCCTGCCTCGCAGGAGGAAGAAACAAAATGATGGCAGCAAAAGCCTACGACCTTTACAATGGAGAGCTAGAAGGAAGTGGTTTGAGCATTGTGACCCCTGAAACTATATGGGATGTCAGCAAGGTCGAAGTTCCTCTTTGGGTATCAAAAATGGGAGGACAGGCCGTTGTTAAAAATCCCTATAGCAATGCCGGCCAAGGTGTATACACTATTGTGGACCAGCAGGAATTAGACCGGTTTATGGCAGAAGAGTTTGAATATGAAAAGTTCATCGTACAGAGCCTGATAGGAAACTACAATTGGAGCTCAACCACATCCAAAGGGAAATTTTACCATGTAGGAACACTTCCAAACAAAAAAGGTGAAACCTTTGCTGCCGACTTGCGGATGATGGTTTGCGGAACGCCCAACGGTTTCCGTCCACTGTCCATCTATTCAAGGCGTGCAAAAATGCCCCTGACCAACAAACTAATTTCCGGAGAAGATTCCTGGGAGATGCTGGGGACCAACCTTTCAATTAGCCTTGGAGACGGAAAATGGGATTCGGATACTACACGACTCATGCTAATGGACCGAAAAGACTTCAATCGCGTAGGTGTCAGTCTGGATGACATGCTCGAAGCCTACATACAGACCATCCTTTCTACCATTGCAGTGGACAAAATGGCTAAGAACCTGTTCAATATCAAAGGGAAATTCCGGTCAAGGCAGTTTCAGTCAATGAACAATGATCCGGTATTGCTCAACGAAATATTGCGAGACTAAATGAATGATCGATATCGCATTCTGGTTTTAACCGACCACAGTATACATTCTCCGTGGGAATCAATCTATCCGATTGCAAAATGGTTGTCAAAGAGTGAAGCATGTAAGCATGTGCACTTTGTCAGTCGGCAGATGAAAGGCAACCAAACCTTTTTCCAGGAACCTGGTGCCGATCCCGTTTGGGCAGTTAAGGTGACTGAGGAATTTTCCCATTCCCCTTCCGGAGCATCTTTTCACAAGGATCCTTTCCAAACTTCCGTTTTGAATTACGATGCGGTCCTGCTACGTCTGCCCCGCTCCAGTTCTATGGAATTTTTCCGAAAGATCGGAAAGGTAATCCCCCCGGCCCGGATGATCAACCAACCCGAAGGTATTATCTCCACTGGCGACAAGCGATATCTGATGAACTTCCCCGAGTTTTGCCCTCCCATGTACATTTGCAAAACGGTTGATGATGTCAAAAAATTTGCACAACAGTTCCCGATCGTGCTCAAGCCATTCAACAATTCTGGCGGCAATGGGATTATCAAAATTGATGGAGATCAGATCTTCTTCGGGAACAAAGCACAGCTTCTAAGTGACTATTTACCGGAGTTGGAAAGGAGTTTAGAGGAAGGAATGCTTGGGATGAAATTTCTGAAAAATGTAACTCAAGGAGACAAACGAATTATTGTAGTCAACGGTGAAATCGTTACAGCTTCCTTGCGGATCCCCAGGGAAGGGTCCTGGTTGGCCAATGTTTCCCAAGGTGGGAGTTCGGAAATGTCGGCACCGGATGACCAAGAACTGGCTATTGCCAGAGGAGTGGTCCCTGATTTACTCGAAAAGGGGGTTGTTCTTTTTGGATTTGATACATTGGTGGATGACCATGGCAAAAGAATATTGTCTGAGTTGAATACTTCTTGCGTCAATGGCATCTATCCCGCAGAAAAACATGCAGGAAAACCTTTTACCAAGATCACTGCTGACCTTATCATTGATTATATTCAAAAACACATTTACAAAGACAATTAATGGAAATCTCTTCAGGAGAAGTCACCCGGGATCTCAATATTGATTCTGTTCCTGCAGGAACGAAAAAACGATTCTGGATACAACTGGCTACCAATGGAGTCGGTTGGCCAATATCAGTCCCAGTGATAGTAGCCAAGGGAAAAACCCCTGGTCCTGTGGTAGGTCTGACTGCTGCTGTTCATGGAAATGAATTAAACGGCTTACCCGTTTTACAGAGGTTATTCAACGAAATAGACCTCGAAGCCTTAAAAGGCACTTTGGTAGGGGTAATGGTAGTAAATGTCCCTGGCCTTCTGCTCGGTCAACGGAAGTTCAACGACGGGATTGATCCCAATCACATCATGCCCGGCAAACCCAATGGAAACAATTCTGAAATTTATGTCTACAGGCTGATGGAGCGTATTGTCAACAGGTTTGAATACCTGATTGACCTGCATACAGCTAGCTTTGGCCGGATCAACTCATACTATATCCGGGCTGACATGGACGACCCTGTGACGGAAAAAATGGCTTTACTCCAAAATGCCGACATCATTGTGCACAATCCACCAATGGATGGAACTTTGAGAGGAGCTGCAGATGACCTTGGTATCCCTGCTATTACGCTGGAGGTTGGAGATCCCAACAAGTTCCAAAAGGGTATGATCCGCTCCGGTCTTACGGGAATTCACAATTTTCTCGCACATTTTGGTATAATGCCCGGAGAGATTGAGGAGCCGGACTCCCAGGCTGTGATTTGTGAAAGTTCTCTTTGGACATATACACAGGGAGGGGGAATCCTGGTGGTTCCTCCCCTACTGCTTCAAGAACTTAGAAAGGGAGAACCCATGGGTTCATTGAACACGGTATTTGGCGATACAGTCGTCCAGTACACTGTCCCGGAAGACGGCATTGTAATTGGTAAAAGTATCAATCCAGTTGCCCAGTCCGGAAGCAGGATATTGCATTTGGGAATTGTTAAAAAGGTTTGAGTATTTATTGAGCTGACAGGATCAGTATGTGAGGTAAAAAAGTGTAACTTATGTTCGAGATACGCTCGTTTTGGTTTCTGAAATTATACTCACGTAATGAATTTTCTTCCTATGCTTTCTCCACTCTCCCGGTTGGCAGCCCTGCTATTTATCTTTTCTTGTTCTCTTTCTATTTACGGTCAGAACTACAGCCTGCAATTTTCCGCCAGGACTGTTACTCCTCAAGCCAATTTTGAGGATCTACTCTCCCAATCGGCCAATTTACGAAGCCCTCTGTCTGAATTCAACGGGTTGCTTTACAAGCTGATCCAATTCGAGAGTATTCCTACGGAAAATGAGAAAGAAGCACTACGGCAGAAAGGCGTGAAGCTCCTGCATTATGTGCGCAATTACGCTTGGCTGGCAACCTTGCCTTCAGGTCTTGATCCAATGCAATTGGACCCTTTTCCCATTCGGGTGATCTCAGACCTTGAAGCAGATTTCAAACTAAGCCGGGCCCTTTACCTGGAAAATTATCCCTCCTACGCACTCACAGACCCCGATCACATTCGGCTAAACATACACTTTTTTCAAGCTGTACCAAGGGCATTGGTCGAGCCAATGGTACTGAGAGTGGGTGGAGAAATAATTCTGGAAAACAGTTCTGCCGGGGTAATGGAGATCCAGCTTCCAATTGTACAGGTCCGCGCCGTGGCGGCCTTTCCATTTGTCTTTTACATCAGTGAAGTGACACCTGCACCAGAGCTCGAAAAGGAAATTAACCGCATCAACCACCGTTCAAATTATTTAGCGGCTGACCATTCCGGAGGTCTCCATTTTGATGGGTCAGGTGTCACCATAGCAGTATCCGAAGGAATGGTAGATACCACCCAGATCGGATTTCATGGCCGTATATTCGGAAATTACCATACCGGATCGGGCTTTAGCGGTCATGCCACTGGCGTAGGCCGACGCATGGCAGGTTCAGGTAATTACAATCCCAAAGACCGGGGAATGGCCTTTGGAGCTGACATACTCACCGTCAACAGCGCAGTTTGGAATAATTCTACCCTTTACTTTTCGGACAGCCTGCGCATTGCCAACCACTCTTATGGCTATGGATGCTCCTATGGATACAACAATGCCTCGGCAACCATTGACAACCAGGTTCGGACTTTCCCCTCCATGATGCATGTATTTTCATGTGGTAATATTGGCACCGACAGTTCTTGTGATTATTACGGGGCCCCTGGCTGGGCCAATATTACCGGTGCAGTGAAGCAATCCAAAAATGTCATTGCGAGTGGGGCAGTCGATGCCTATGACCAACGTAAGAACTTCAGCAGCAAAGGACCTGCATACGACGGGCGCATCAAGCCTGATATCTGTGCTGTCGGGCCTGGTGGCACCTCCCATGCTTCTCCTGGCATTGCCGGGGTGATGGCCCAACTCTACCAAGCATACAGATCTCACAATCCCGGACAAGAACCGGATGGTGGCCTCATCAAAGGAATACTGCAAAATACTGCCAAAGATCTGGGGAACCCTGGCCCGGACTTTCAATACGGCTATGGAAGGATCAACGCAAGAAGGGCTTACAACACCCTTGCAGAGGGCAACTACTTTACTGACAGCATCTCCAATGGCAATACCAATACCCATACTCTGAACGTACCTGCCGGGACCCGGGAGATCCGATGTATGCTGTACTGGACTGACTATGAAGCAAGCGCAGGTGCGGCAGCCGCATTGGTCAATGACCTTGACCTTCGTTTGACCGACCCAAGCTCCTCAGTGTTCTTGCCCTGGGTCCTGGACACGGCTGCCAATGCCGGTAGCCTGGACCTCCCCGCGGTCCGGGGCCGGGACAGCCTCAACAACATGGAACAGGTTACGGTTACCAATCCCTCTCCAGGAACTTTTACAGCAACCGTAGAAGGCCGGCTCATACCGCAAGGCCCCCAAAAGTACTACCTCATTTACGAATTTGTAGGGGATGATCTCCAACTCACCCACCCTATCGGCGGTGAGGGCTGGGTACCCGGTGAAAATGAAACCATCCGTTGGGATAGTTATGGTGACGGTCAGTCTTTTGGCCTGGAACTCTCGGCTGATAGTGGAGCAACCTGGTCATCCATCGCAACCAATATTCCAGGAGCACAACATTATTTTGACTATACCGTTCCAGATACCAATTCCGGCCATTGTCTGATAAGGATCACACGCGACAGCCTCAGCGACGAAAGCGATGCTGCCTTCTCGATCATCCCGGTACCCGAAAATCTGGATGTGCTCTGGTCCTGTGGGGATTCTGCGATGCTCACCTGGGAGCCGGTCCCAAGTGCTACAGGCTACGAAGTCAGCCGGCTGGGACAGAAGTACATGGACAGTGCCGGGACCAGCCTTCAAAACTACCTCATGCTCACTGGCCTGAGCACTACCGACCCAGAATGGCTAAGCGTCAAGGCACTCGGGCCTCTTCAAGCCCGGGGAAGCCGGTCCATCGCTCTGCAAAAGCTTCCCGGAAATGCCAACTGTATTCCCTTCGAGGGCGAATTGATAACGGCCATCAGCCCGGTTCAAGGCTATTACCCTGATTGTATTACCACCCGTGACCTTCCAGTAAGTATCCGCATTCGAAACAATGGGGCATCGGTTCTTAATGGCATCCAGGCCAACTGGCAGATTGACAACGGGACTATCCACAGTACGAATATTTCAGCAACTGTCAATCCGGGGGATTCTTACGAATTCACTTTTGCTGACAGCATGGACCTCTCTTCAGTTGGAGTTTACAATGTAAAAACATGGATTGCGGTACCCGGTGATATGAACAATCAGAACGACACCCTTTCCTATACGATCGAGGTTTATCCTTCAGGCACCGTAACTCCCGCTTACAGTCAAAACTTTGATGCCTTTTCAACTTGCAGCACCGCATGGGGTTGTTCAGAGATCAGTTGCAGCCTGTCCGAAAATTGGTTCAATGTCCCCAACCAGCCGTCGGTGAACGGGGACAGCATCGATTTTCGGACCGATACTGATGGGACAGGAACCGGCAACACCGGCCCCCCCTCCGACCATACATCTGGCAACGGCAATTACCTTTACCTGGAAACCTCCGGTGGTGGTGGTGGCTGCCAGAACAAGCAAGCAGAATTATACAGCCCCTGTTTTGACCTGCGTGGAACAAACCGGCCAGAACTCACATTCTGGTACCATATGTACGGTTCCTCCATTGGGACCCTGCATGCGGATGCATTTGTATCAGGCCAGTGGCACCTCGATATCATGCCGGAGATCAGCGGAGACCAAGGCAATACCTGGTTCCAGGCCAATGTAGATCTGAGTGCCTTTGCCGGAGAAATTGTTTTCATCCGGTTCCGGGCCACTACCGGAGGAGGGTACACTGGAGACCTTGCCATTGACGATATCAACCTGAACACCTTGCCCTACCTTTCTTTTTCCGCAGACCAGCAATCGATTTGCCAGAATGACACAGTACAATTTACCAACCTGTCAACATATACGGATTCCCTGGACTGGCAGATCAGCCCGACCGGTTTTAGTTTTACTGGTGGGACTTCTTCTTCCTCCCTGAATCCTCAAGTTGTCTTCAACGGTCCTGGACCATATACAGTCACATTGACCGGAACGAACAGTGCTGGAACGGATAGCATAACCGAAATGGCCTACATCAACGTCAACCCTCCCCTCACCATATCAGCAACTTCTGATACTACCCTTTGTCCGGTCATCTCCTTTTCAGCCCAATCCTCACCGGGTTCTGCCAGTTCCTGGCAATGGGATTTTGGGGATGGATCCCCGGCAGGAACCGGGCAAAGCCTTTCCCATGATTACAGCGGTACTGGTAACGGAACCTATACTGTAACCCTGATCGCTGAAGATTCATGCAGCGAGGATACTACGACTTTGTCGGTTGAGATCAATTGCCTGGTGGGTCTGTCCGGCACAATAGCAAACTCGGTCCGGCTGTTCCCCAATCCAGTTCAGGATGAGCTTCGGATCGACTTTGGGTTTCAACCGTTGGAGTCCGTGAAGTTAAGCGTACTTGATATTTCAGGAAGGAGTATCCTCGCAAAGACCTGGGAACCAGACCAGGTAAAGGACCGTATGACCCTTGATGTTAGCCGCTTGGTGGCTGGTATTTATATTGCGGAGATACAAGAGGAAGGGCAGATCTGGAGAGTGAAATTTGCAGTGGAAAAATAAATTCCTTCAATTCGACACTGCAAGAGATTCCATTTACCAGTGAACTGTGAGCTATTATTAACTTTGCTCCCTCTAAAACTCAAATGCCACAGAGATACCAAGATATCAACCAGTAGTACTACCACGACTATTACCAGTTCCAGGGTAAAAGTCGATGGAAGGAAAAGATCTGGTCGGAAGCATTTGGCGAACGGTATCCCAAAGGATCGGAGCATTATGGGTTCCTGACCAACTGGGATCTGGAAATGAAATTGATCGGAATAGACGAGATCCCTGAGGCTATCCAGTAGGCCAATATTTTTAAAATCGAAAAATAATTATGTGAATTGGGCTGGGAAAATGGCAAAAAACCACTTATATCGCAGATGAAATATCAACCAAAGATGTACCTGCCTCATGATACATCCAAACACAGAATTAAGACTCGTAAATGAGCAGATCGGCTACGGTGTATTCGCGACCTCACACATCCCGGAGGGTACGATCGTTTATGTAAAAGATAGCCTTGATTTGACCATCAGTCCCGCTGATTACCTAATGCATTCGGAGGAAATGCAGAAAATCATAGAAAAGTATTCGTATGTTGACCAAAATGGCAACAGGATTTTAAGCTGGGATTTTGCCAAATATGTAAACCATTGTTGTAATTGCAATTCCATCAGTACCGGATATGGCTTCGAAATTGCAATTCGGGATATATGTAAAGGTGACCAAATTACCGATGAATACGCAGTGTTCAATTTGGACCAGCCAATGACCTTGGCATGTGGAGAGTTAAGCTGCCGAAAAGTTATTCTACCAGCTGATTTTGAGAAATATTACGAGGAATGGGACCGGAAAATCAGTAGATCCATCCGGAGGTTGTTTAAAGTAGAGCAACCTTTAATGCCATTTATAGACCAGTCTACCAGAACCAGTTTAGACGAGTTAAATTTAAAACCTGAAACATATAAATCTGTTTATTCTCTGAAGCATTTTTACCCACATTCAAAGCTTGATTAGCTTTGATGTCTCTACCATTTCGTCTGAATCAATACGGAGGAGTATAGAGGTTTCAGAATTCCAAGTCGGAGCTTAACCAGGGAGGAACCTCTTGGCTGCATAGTAGTAAGCTCACTAAAATTTTATATTTGCACCAAATCAAACTGCTTCATGAAGAAACTCATCGAATGTGTTCCCAATTTTTCCGAAGGCAGAGACCTTGCTGTAATCGAGCAGATCACTGCTGAGATCAAAACTGTGGAAGGTGTTTCCCTGCTCGATGTGGACCCCGGTGCCTCAACCAACCGGACAGTGGTAACCATGGTAGGTGAGCCTGAACCTGTGACCGAAGCTGTATTCCGTGCTATCCGCAAGGCCAGCCAACTGATAGATATGAGGAAGCATTCCGGAGCTCACCCTCGCATGGGTGCCACTGATGTCTGCCCGATCATCCCCATCTCGGGGATTACCTTCGACGAATGCATCGTCTTTGCACGCATCCTCGGCAGCCGTGTAGGAGAGGAATTGGGCATTCCTGTTTACCTCTACGAAAAAGCTGCCTCTTCCCCTAACCGGAAAAACCTGGCTGACCTTCGAGCTGGGGAATACGAAGCTTTTGCCGAAAAAATATACCTCCCCGGTTGGCAACCGGACTTCGGACCCCATGAATTCAATGCTGCTGCCGGGCAGACTGCCATAGGGGTACGCGATTTCCTTATCGCTTACAATGTCAACCTGAATACCAAATCTGTGCGACGGGCCAATTCAGTCGCCTTTGACATTCGTGAAAAGGGCAGGATCAGGACCACAGACGGTACCCCAACCGGAAAACCTGTGTTAGACAACAATGGTAACCCATTGAGGGAACCCGGCATGCTGAAATCAGTCAAAGGGATCGGTTGGTATGTTGAAGAATATGGCGTCGCCCAGGTTTCCATGAACCTCACAGATATATCGGTGACGCCGTTGCACAAGGCATTTGAGGCTTGCGAAACCAGTGCGTACAACCGTGGCCTCCGCGCTACCGGCTCGGAGGTCGTAGGATTGCTGCCCCTCAAGGCGATGCTAGATGCAGGACGCTACTTTCTCCGAAAGCAAAACTGGAGCGAAGGTGCCAGTGACGAAGACCTGATCCATATTGCTGTCAAATCTATGGGACTGGATGAACTCTACCCCTTCGATCCGAAAGAGAAGATCATTGAGTACAAAATAGCAGATGCCAACACAAAGAAACTGGTAGAGATGGATCTCAGGTCTTTTTGTAATGAGACTTTGTCTGACAGTCCTGCCCCCGGCGGCGGGTCGGTGAGTGCCTTGGTCGGGGCCCTGGGTGTGTCTCTGGGTGGAATGGTCGCCAATCTCAGCGCAGGTAAACGAGGTTGGGATACCAGAATTCCTGAATTCAGTAGCGTTGCAGTGGCAGCACAACAGCTCAAAGACGATCTGTTGGATCTAGTAGATGAAGACACCACCTCTTTCAACAAAGTGATGGATGCTTTCCGGCTCCCCAAAGGAAATGATGCTGAGAAAGCCGCCCGGGTCAGTGCAATTGAGGCAGCTAGTAAATATGCAGCTGAAGTTCCCTACAAAGTGATGCTAACAGCATTCAAATCCTATGAAGTACTGCTCCGCATGGCCAAAGAAGGCAACCCCGCTTCTGTAACAGATGCTGGAGTAGGTGCTTTGTGCACATATACCTGCATTGCTGGTGCTGCCATGAACGTTAAGATCAACCTGGGTAGTATCAAGGATGTTGCTTTCAAATCCGATCTTGCAGCTAAAGTACATGCCTGCCTGGAAGATTCTGACCGGGCAAGGGACGAAGTTTTGGATGTAGTGGAAACCAAAATGCCAGCGGTCTGATCACAGGAGGAACCCTCACCTTCATTTTCAACCTCCATGTTCACCTCCACCTCCACCTTTACGTTCACCTCCACCTCTGCCTCATGCAGCAACTCAGGATCGCTCCAGCAACTAAGATGTAAAGGGAAGCTACTTAATGCCTACCAACTCCAATTTGTACCAGAGATTAGAAAATGGTGGAACTGTGCCAATTGGATGCTCGCCGTAGCCAAGATAATGTGGAATGTAAACCCAAGCTACTTCCCCTACTGACAATTGCATTACTGCTTGTTCAAAACCATTGATCACCTGACCTTTGCCTAAGGTAAATTTAAATGGGTTCTTCCGTCCGAATGAATTGTCAAATTGTGTCCCATCTTGTAAAAGCCCTTGATAGTGAACTACAACTTTTTGACCATCTTTCAAGGCCAGACCATTGCCGGCTCTGACCTGCAGCATCCCCAGCCCGTTTTCAAACCACTCCAGGTCATCGTATCCCATCTCAGGTAATTCCCGGATATCACGGTCCGGATCAGCTTTCACTGCGTCCATGATCTCTCCTTCGTTCCAAATCATAAAGGACAATAGATTGCCCTGCGCATCATAGTTCACTTCGGCAACCAGAGATCCATCCTCATTTTTCCAGGTATGCTTACCGGTGTACCGCAGTTTATCCGCTATGTTCCCTTCGTGGGTATAGGTCTGGCCATAGCCGGTCACTCCCCATACGAGAAGGAAGAAGAACAGGATAGACTTGACCGCATTCATACTTGAAGCATCAAAATTACACCAGCATCCGGACTGGGTCTTCGAGCAGCAGTTTAAAGGTTTTCAGGAATGCTGAACCAATAGCTCCGTCCACCACGCGGTGGTCACAAGACAGGGTTACTTTCATGGTCTTGCCAGGTACAACCTCGCCATTCTTCACGACAGGCACATCCCGGATGGCCCCTACGGCCATGATACAAGCATCAGGAGTGTTGATAATGGCGGTGAACTCCTCAATGCCGAACATCCCCAGGTTAGAGATGGTAAATGTATTGCCTTCCCAGTCGGAGGGCTGCAGTTTGCGGTCCCTGGCCATACCTGCAAGGCGACGCGTTTCGTTGGAGATCTGGCTGAGGCTAAGTGAATCTGCAAAGCGTACCACAGGAACGAGAAGTCCTTCGTCAACAGCTACCGCAACTCCTATGTGAATGTGTTCATTGTAGCGAATTACATCCCCCATCCATGAAGAATTAACTTTGGGATGCTGGCGCAGGGCCATAGAGGCCGCTTTGACGATCAGATCGTTGAATGATATCTTAACCGGAGCCACCTCATTCATGGCTTTGCGCACCTCCCAGGTTTTTTCCATGTCAATTTCCATGGTAAGGTAGAAATGGGGGGCGGAAAATTTGCTTTCACCAAGGCGGCGGGCAATGGTTTTCCGCATCTGGGAGGTCTTTTCTTCGGTGTAGCGTTCAGTACCGACTGGAAGGGCAGCAACTACAGGAGCTGTTTTCGCAGGGCTGGAAGCTACTTCTTTGTAATCTTCAATGTCGCGCTTGACAATACGCCCATCTGGGCCCGTTCCAGGTACCCGGTTCAGATCGAGGCCACGTTCTTTAGCCATAGCTTTAGCAAGCGGAGAAGCCTTGATACGGCCCTCACCATTACCAGCCAAAGCAGTAGCAGACTTGTCAACTGCAGCAGGTGCTCCGAAAGGAGAAGACACCGCTGAAGAAGAAGACACCGCCGCTGAAGAAGACACCGCCGACCCAGACGGATAGTAGCCAGTTGGAACAGAGTGGCCGGCTCCGTCTTTGGTCTTGCCAGCACCCTCGGAATCACCCTTGTCAGCACCCTCGGAATCACCCTTTTGGGCTTCATATTCTTTGACCAAAGCATTTACATCCTCCCCTTCCTCCCCAATAATGGCCAGCAATTCACCGACGGGGACACTTCCATCTTCACCAACCTTGACATATAGCAACTTGCCATCGTAAAAAGATTCAAGTTCCATTGTCGCTTTGTCGGTCTCGATTTCGGCCAGTAATTCGCCTGATTCAACAACGTCACCGACCTCTTTGTGCCACGCTACTATAACACCTTCCACCATGGTGTCGCTTAACTTGGGCATTTCGATTATTTCAGCCATTATCTATATTCTCCTTTGGGGTTTGGATTCGAAATTACTTTGAAGATCTGTCTTTTCCAACGCCACTCCAGCGGACCAGAACGGGCAACAAGAGAAGATCGGCAAACAATGCGACCATAAGCGTCAAAGTCGTAAAAAGACCCACACTAAAGGTACCACCAAAATCTGAAGTTAGCAGCATTGAAAATCCTGCTATTAAGATAATGGTAGTCAGCACCAACGCTTTTCCTGTTCCCAACACCGTATTTCGAATAGCTGTTTCCAGGTCACGTCCCTCTGACAACTCAATCCTCAATCTGCCCAGGAAATGAATGGTATCGTCTACCGCCACTCCGAAGGCGATCAGAAAGACGATCGAAGTCGATGCCCGCAAGGTGATTCCCATAAACCCCATCAATGCTCCGGTAACCAGCAAAGGGATCACATTTGGCACAACGCCTATAATCAGCATCCGTACCGACTTGAACAGCAATCCCATCAGAAGAGCCACCAAGACAAATGCGAGTGTCAGGCCTTGAAAGAGACCCTTGCGGAGCACTTCCACGTTCTCTTCAACGATGATCGGCGACCCGGTCAGGTGGTAATCAAATTTTTCTATGCCTCCATTTACCTGGAGGAAAGAGTCTATCCCGGTGCGAAAATCTGCAAAGGCATAAGAGCCGATATCTGACATTCGAGCACTCAGGCGTCCCATGGTCCTCCCTGGGGTCATCAAGCGATCAAGCAATTTGCCCCCTCCATCTGACAGGTAGGCATATCCCATCAGTTCCTCTACTTCAGCTTGGGTCTCCGGCAGCCGGTATTGCTTCCTAGAACCGCCTCTGGTCAGCTTGTTCATTGTTTTCAAATAGGTGACTACCGATAGAAAAGGACTGATATTTTGCCGGCTGCGCAGGTATTTCTGAAGGGTATCGATGTCTTGCAGCACATCGATGTCCAGCAATCTGTGTCCCTCTTTTGGCATGATCGCCATTTCCAAGGGACGGGAACCATAGAAATTGTTTTCAAAGAACTCCATGCTGACCTTGGCCGGATCATTCTTTGAAATATCGTCAAGCAGATAGGTATTGAACGAAACTTTTGAAATGCCGACTCCACACAAGATCAGGAGGGCAACCGTACCCCCGACAATCGGCCAAGGGTTTCGCTTGACAAAATGGTACAATCTGTCGAGGTAAATTTCCCAGAATTTGAGTTGCACCCAGCCCTTGCTGTTGCGGATTTTCTCAGGCTTTGCCCATAGCAATGCAGTTGGGACCAGGATCATGGAGATAATGAATGCAAAGAGAACGCCTGCTGCCGCATAGAGCCCAAAGGACTTGATAGGAGCCAGAGGTGAAACCACCAAGGAAGCGAATCCAATGGCAGTGGTCAGGCTTGTGAGCAGGATAGCAGCACCTATCTCTGTGAGGGTGGACTGCATTGCCAATTCTCCCTCCAAACCATCGGAAAGGTCTTGTTGATAGCGGGTTACCAAATGGATCGTATCGGCGATCCCTACCACAAACATGATTGTGGGAACAAGATTGGCCAACATGTCGAGTGGCTTCCCGGTCACAGACATAAACCCTATGGTCCAAACTATGCTCAGCACTACCACCACGATCGGCAAAACAACTCCCCAAAAGTTCCGGTAAAGAAAGAACATCACCACCAGGGTCAAGGCTACCGAAAGGATGATAAAAGACGCCATTTCTCCTTTGATCACCCCAACGTATTGGGTCCGGATATAGGGAATTCCAGATATAATAAATTCATATTCAATGCTTTCTAACACTTTATCAATCTCCCTGGAAACATCGTCCCGGGCATCGGTATCCATGATTTCAGGATTGACAAGTACCAGGCCACAGGCATACTGTCGGTCTTCAGAGAAAAAGTTAGAATAGAGGATCGAATCGCTGGAAAGCAAATCCTTGCTCTGTTCGATCTGTTTAGCTGAATTGTAGCGGATGATAGGCCGGCGGATTACATTCAAACCAGTCCAGCGCAGGTACTGCAAGCTGGTAGGGGAAATAACACTGTCGACATTGGGAATGGTGTCGATCGCCTGAAAAATATGGTCAACTGTAGCGAGGAAGGCGGAATCCCAGATGGTTGCAGTCTCTGCTTTGAGCGCGATCTGAATTATATTTTCCTCATGGGCAAATGAGTCCCGGTAAGCTTCGTAAAATTCCACTTCCCCATCCCGGCCTGAGCGGAAGTTGTCAAAGCTGAATTCCGTCTCGATCAGTGAGGCTCCCCAGCTTAAAAAAGCCGTCATTGCAAGCATCGCTGCAAGGAACCACATTCTTTTTCGGATCAATTTCTGCATACCGGGGATTAAAATCGTTCGGCCCACCACATCAATAAGGCCGCAGGAGGTTTTACATGTATATCTAAACCGCAAAGCTGAGGTTTTGTCTTCAAGGACACAAAAAGTATTCGTCCGGGACAGTCCAATCTCCCGGATGTGGAAAACGCATTTCGTGATTAACTTTGAATGCCCGTAATTGGCTGTCTTAAATAAAAAAGGGGAATGAACGCGAAAAAGCTGGCCATCATTGATCTTGGCACCAATACTTTTCAATTGTTGATTGCAAACATCGACGAACGAGAAGATTTCTCAATTGAAGAGAAGTTCAAGGAGCCTGTCAGGTTAGGAGAAGGAGGAATCAACCGCAAGGAGATCACTCCTGTAGCCTTCAAGAGGGGGATCAGTGCATTGAGAAAGTTCCGTAAGCTGATCGATTCGAAGCGGGCCGATGAGGTGAGGGCTTATGCGACCTCGGCTATCCGAAGTGCTTCCAACAAGGATGAATTTGTCAAGGCAGCCAAGGAAAAGGCGGGCATTGATGTTAAAGTGATCAATGGCAACGAAGAAGCAGCGCTCATTTACCAGGGTGTGAGAAACGGAGTTATGCTCCCTCCTGCCGATGATACGCTGATCGTCGATATCGGTGGCGGATCGGTAGAGTTTATCGTCTGTCGGGATGGAAAAGCCCAGCTGCTGAGAAGCCTCCCCATCGGTGCTGCCAGAATGCTGGAGTACATCTCCCCCTCCGACCCCATTTCTCCCAAAGAAATCAAAAAGGCAAGGTCTTTCTTAGAGGACCATCTCAAAGGATTGATCGAAGAGCTAACCGAATTCAATATCCGCTTCATGGTGGGTTCATCCGGCAGTTTTGAGACCCTGGGAGCTATGATTGCCCTTCAAAACGGAGACATTCTTTCCTCCCAAAAACTGAATAGCTACAGGTTCGCTCCCGGGGATTTTCAGAAAGTTCACCCACAGATCCTAGGCAATAGCCGCCGCAAACGCCTTGCCATTCCCGGTATGGATCCTTTGCGGGTAGACATGATCGGCATGGCCAGTATCTTGATCAACTTACTCCTGGAAAGATTGCCTGTCGAACAGATGATGGTTTCCCTTTATGCTATGAAGGAAGGTATTCTATTTTCATATATCGAAGAAGAAAAAGACAAGATCACCAAGTTCCTAGGCAATGCTTCCCGGGACCTCCGGGCCAAAGCCATCAGCAACCTTTGTCAAAAATACCAGTACCGGCCCGGTCACGCTTTGAAGGTCAGTGAAATTGCCCTTAGCCTGTTTAACCAATGTGTCCATCTCCATTCCTTTGGTGCAAATGCCAAGGAAATTCTGCGCTATGCTGCCCTGTGTCATGACCTGGGTTATTTCATCAATCGATCCGGCCACCACAAACATGGCCAGTACATCATCATGCACAGCAACCTGAGCGGGTTTTCACATGACGAACAGGTTATACTCGGAAATGTGGTCCGCTATCACCGCAAAAGCCTCCCTACAAGAGATCACTTCCACTACAAAGTCCTGGACCAGCGCCAACGTTTGATGGTACGCACCCTGGCCGGCATCCTGAGAATTGCCGATAACCTCGACCGGGGACACAGAGGTTTTGTCGGAGCAGTTAAAGTTATCACCGAAAAAGAATCTCTTCGCATACAGGTGAATTCAACCCAGCCTGTAGACATTGAAATTCAGGAAGCAGCCTTGCAAAAAAACTTGCTGGAACAAGTACTTGACAAGAAGATCCTGATCGAACAAGCCTGATGGCTGCGAGATGGCCTCCTGGGGAGCTCGTACAGGCTTGATGGCTACAGAGTGACCTCCCGGGGAGCCACACCAGATAGTTCCCGGGGAGCCACACCAGGGAGTTCCCGGGGAGCCACACCAGATAGTTCCTCCAATAGGAAATCCTACAACAAAGAGTTTGATCTCAGGTAGTGGTAAAGGCTATCGCCAACTTCCTTGTGCACCGCCTCATTGGCGTGGGCATCGTTGATATTGATGATCAGCTCTTCGGCAGGACGACCGCGGAGCATCGCTCCTACATCGATAAAATAGCCTCCTGTAGCAGTCAGGTGATCTACGATAGGCTCAGCGGTAAATCGTGTGGAATCAACCGCCTCCAGGAAAGGAAAGATAACCGTTACCATGTGAATACCCAGAGAATCCGCATAGTCCTGCATAGCGTCTAAGCGTCCCAGGTGAATTTCCAAGGCAGTACTGTCGCCGTAGCAACCGGCCAGATAGTCCCGGTAATTGAAGAGATCGCTGCCATGCGGGAATTTCCAATAAATGTAATTGATCATATAAGACCGCTTTACAAAATACCGGAAGATCCCCGGAACCTCCTCCATGTGTGGAATACGCACCATTTCCATCCCCGCCGCTTGACAATCGTTTTCCATGTCATTGGGGTAATAAGCGTATACCAGCAAATCCGGTGTAAATGGATATTTCTTCAAACGCTCCAAGGCATTCCTGACATCCGATCCCCCCTTCCCGAGATTGTGGACCTGGTAGGATCCTGGCAGGTAAGCACCTAAAACATCTGAAAACCGGTCCGCCGGATCTGCAACTCCATGCCCCTCCGCAAATGAGTCTCCCAGCACCATGATCTTGGTCTTTCCATTTTCCGCCTCCCGGTCGTGCTCATGGTCACGGTAACCTTCCGAATTGAGATCATAGTACTTATTGAACCAAGACCGAGAACTCAAAGAGCCATTGTATCGGTGGGATTGCGTAATGAACATGAACACCACTTCAAGGACCAGGAAGATAAATACCAGCGCATAGAGCACCAGGGCCATGTTCTTGAAGAAATTGGGAATGTGCCTCTGCCGCTCCCTTATCACCGAGAAGTAAAGGCAATTGGTCAGCAAGAAGAATATACAGAGAATAAGGAGGATATGAATGACCTTGTACCGTCCGGGGGAAATGCCATTGATCCCGAAAAAGATAACAAACGCAGTCGCCAGGAGGAAAAGGTTATAGGCAAATGAATGGGTGACCAGGGACCTCAGGCTCTTCCTTCCCCGTACCAGGATCAGCGCCGTGACAATACATACCAGGTCAAAAGCAGTAGGCAGGTAAATAAAGAGGTCACTTTCGTGGAGATGGAAGCTGTAGAGAACAGGATACCATCCTATTTCCTGGAGGAAGGGAATTGTGAAGTAATTGACCCCCAGGGCCGCTGCCAACAGGATACATCCTATGATGACTTGATAGTTGAACCTGGCCTGAGATGTATTGTCCATAGCTGTTCTGAAAAACTTATTGGAGTAAAGGGCACAAGTGGCTTAACCGAAGAGATTGACCATATGACCCGAAGCAAAACAACGGTAAAATTATAAATAGCATTATTCCTTCGGTAAAAAATGTACTTTTCAGCAGGTAAAGGTTTGAGGCTCGACAGCCATCTTCAGGACCTGGCTACCCTTGAGACACTGATGGCTGCCTCCGGACAATTAACCGGTTCCTGCAGTCAAATGTGCAGTTTATGGTCCTACTGTTCAAAGGTGTTGTACCCGGAATGCAACCGGATTGTAATTCCGACTCCATTGGGTCACACTCTTGACCTCACCGGGATGTGCTTTCCACTCCGATTGGGTTGGGGTCCGGACCCTGATCAGGGTGCACTCCGGACCCCGAGCAGGTTGTACTCCGGACCCTGCTCAAGTTGTACTCTGGACCCCAACCCAGATGTACTGTAACTACACCGGGTTTGTATTTCGGATGTAATTGAATAGTACTGTGCCTCCAACTGGGATGTAAGCTGACCATTACCAGGGTGTATCCTGAAACAACTGGATTGTATCCTGTAGTTAACCGGGATGTATTTACGACTACGACCGGGGTGTATTCCGTACTCACCCGGGATACACTCTGATCCATTACCAAGCTGTAATCTGTACTCAACTGGAATGTACTCTGAACCATTACCGGGCTGTGTCCCGGGTACAGCCGGAATGTATTCCGAACCATTACCGGGCTGTGCCCCGGGTATAGCCGGGATGCACTCTGAACCAGTACCGGGCTGTGCCCGGGTACATCCGGGATTAATCCCGGCCATTAATGATTGAACTCCGCATACAAATCAATTGTACGCCGGAAAGTTACGTTTAGTACTCCGAAACCATTCGCATTGTACACTACCCGCAGCCAAATTATAGTCCGGGGACAATCATTTTGTACTCTTAATCAAAATCAGGTTATTCTGCGACCCCAAACGAGATGTGTTCTGCCTCCAACTTGGATGAATTCTGTACACAACTGATTTACATTTCGAAGCCCATTGAGGTTGTGGTCGGTAATCAACCCGGGTGTCTTCCGGGACTTGAGCGACAAGAGCCCGAATCAATGTTTCCTGCCGTTTAAGGCTATTTTTTGTATGGATAACCACTAAATAATGGGCCAACATTTTCCTATTTCGTACTGAATTACTAGCTTTGTTCCCATTGTTTTGATTAGATTACCGTGTCTACCTCTCACTCCTTGACTAATGGATTGTATATGAGAACGACAAGTGCTTTTATCTCTTCGCGATTGATTCTGTTGCTGACTTTGGTAATGGTCGGTGTAATGGGCGGTCTTTCTGTCCTCCCCGCCCAAAACACTACGGTTTCCTCTCCCCTGGTGTGGCTTCGTTCCGGTGAGTATGACGCCTCCAGTGGATTTTGGAGAGCCCGCTTCAAGGAGGCGACCTGTAAGATCAAGCTGAAGCTCCGGGCTGCGGTAGCTTGCCACTACGAACTGCGGGGTGCAGCGAAAGACTATACCTGTGGCAAAAAGAGATCCTATAATTGACCATTACCAAAAACTGAACACGACTATGACCAAGACCATGACCAAGAACACGACTATGAGCACGATATTATCCAAAGCCTTTGGTATCACCCCTTCGGTTGGTTTCTCCGTTGTCCTACTCATTGTGGCCTTGTTTTGTGTCACCTCCTGTGCAGGGCCCGGTCCTGAAACCGGTCGGTACAGTGATGTTCCTTCAGGTGACCTGCCTTTGGCTCTCCGTTCACCTGTGACCAAAGCGGAAACCCCATCCGTTCCACCTTCAGAGCCAAGTATCGGGGTCCCTGCAAACCCATTGGACACTGTAAACCTGGCTGTCTCTGCGAACCCACCTGTTCCTTCAAACTCAGCTGCCCCCATGGTTTCCTCCGGCATCTATCGTGCCATTGGACCTGGGCAGGGCCATGTAGGCATCTCTCCAGATCGTCCTGTGGACAGCCCTGTGGACAATATTTTCCATGTAGAGTTGCCCGGTGACCTGCCACCAAGTAAAGATGTATGGCTGGAATACGATCTGTTGGGCCTTGAAAGCGGGAGCCAGCTTCCCAAAAGCCTGAACGACCAGGTCGCCTTTGGCGGTTACCTCGCAGGTGCCGATGGTAACAACTTTTCAGATACCGATAATGGCAACTGGTATCCCCAGCGAGAGGCCATTCACCCTGTTGCCCTTCGCCGTGGCGACAATGTCCTTCGTTTTTCTGTAGCAGAGAACGCTGCCCAGTGCTACCAGGTCAAAAACGTACGTTTGGTGGTAGAAGAGGCTCCTGGGACGAGGCAGATCATCCTCAACCAGCCCACCACTTCGTATTCCCAGAGCGGTCTGGGCTATGTGCAGGGCATTGTCCGAGGAAGAGGGAGTGAAAGTGCCAAAGTGCTGATCGGGGGTGAGGAAGTACGGCTGCACAAGGGTGCTTTTGAAAGCCTTGTCCGCAAGCCTACCGGTCCAGGAGTCGCAGACTCCAAGCCTGGCAACTCAATGCCTGCCGGTCCAGGAGTCGCCAACTCCAACCCTAGCGATTCTAAACCTCTC
>JBFGVE010000023.1:0-27100 GCA_041565275.1 Bacteroidia bacterium | reverse complement strand
TATCTCACCGCCATTACTGTCTGCCAGTACATAGTCACCGCCAAAATTACCGCCAGAGATTACACCACAATTATCACTTGCAGTAGCTGCTCCTGTAAACGAAGTATCAGTAGAAGCTGAACAATTTATCGTAAGGTCAGGAGGGCATACGATGGTAGGGGCAATCGTATCTTCAACCGTAATGACCTGCTGGCAACTGGCACTATTTCCTGAAGAATCTGTCACAGTATAGGTCCGTGTAATCACCAAGGAATCACCAGAGCAGCCAGCGCCGCCATTGTCGGTATCACCTCCAAAGGTGACAACAAATCCTGGGCAGTTGTCCCCGGCAGTGACAAGGCTGGGGTCGGCTACAGGAACATCCTCCAAACAGGGCAAAGTGATGCCGGGAGGGCAAACAATCGAGGGAGCAGTAGTATCATTTACAGTAACATTAAAGCTACATGAATCAGTCCTGTTGCAGGCGTCCGTGACGGAAAAAGACACGGAAGTTGTACCAATACTGAAAAAGGATGAAGGAGGAGTACTATAGGTCGTAACCAAGGTAACCTGAGGTTGGCATTCATCCGTTCCTAATCCATCAAAATCAACATTCGCACCACAAAAGCCCGAGTCATTAAAAACCAAAATATCTGCAGGACAAACCGCTATTGGGGCAGTCGTATCTATGATAGTAATCGTCTGTTCACAAGTAACAACATTGTTGCAAAGATCTTGCGCAGACCAAACTCGGGTTATGGTTCTATTAATGGGGCATATTCCTCCCTCAGAGAAATCATTGAAGAGTACGACAGGGTAAGTCAAGAATTCACACGTTTGTACACAATAGCCAGCAGCAAACGGAGACAAACTAGGTGCAGTACTGTTTTGCCATCCGGGTGAATACAACCACAGGGTACGTTCCGTACCTGGTTTGATTGTGCCACCAAAAGAAGCAAATCCTATCGTTATCTGAACTGCAACCACCACACAGCTATCGGTCAAACTATCCAATTCAATCGTGATAGTACCGCTTTGCCCACTCACGGAGTTATTCGTTTCCCAATTTGAATCAATGATGGGGAGGTTGGTAATAGGTTCAATGTTAAAAGCTCCTGCAGAATCAACCAAATAAGTAATGGTAGAAATAGCCCAGGGGGGATTAATATTACTATACAAGAAGAGGGATAAGCTGTCGTTTAGCAATTCCACATCACCCCAATGGGGGAGCTCTCCAGAACATCCAAAAGGAGAAAAGCATGTGTCTTGCTCTACGACTCCAAAAGAATCGGAAATTTCATATTGATAGATGGTACCACATGGTAATCCACTAGGGTGAATATTGGTAATATTGGGATTTACATTAATGGCGCAATTGTCTTCCCCTAAAGCTGTTCCAACCAAAGCCGGTTCAGGTGGAGTTGTGCATGTAATGGTAGTATCCTTTGGACAGAGAACAATTTCCGGATCAATGTCATCCACGATATTTATTTTGTAGGTACAAGTATCTTGGTTTCCAACGTCATCTATTACCAGAAATTCTCGTTCATAAACGAGAGGGTTTCCTACACAACCCAAACCTCCCAGGAATACCTGACGTACAAAGCCGGGCTGTGCTCCCGGACAATTGTCACCTACCTGTATAGTGGATAGATTGACGGGAAAACTATCGACTATACAGCTTAAGGTAGTATCATTGGGGCAGTCAATAGTAGGGGTTACATTGTCTATGACAGTAACTTCAAACGAGCATGAGTCCACATTTCCTGCAGAATCCGTAGCGATGTATTTCACTTCTGTGACGCCAACAGGAAAGGTATCTCCGGACTGATAGTTTCCTGTGAGGGAAGCAACACCAGAAGAATCATCAGTTGCGACAACGTTAAATGCCAGGGGAGCTCCGCAGATGTTCGGAAGTGTAAAAATAGTATCATCCCCAGGGCAAGTGATCTGCGGAGGGTTGGAATCGTTAAGCCTGAGGGAAGTAAGTACACCATCTCCTTGACTATTGCTTTGGAATAGTGCAGAGGGACCATTCTGGGCAAAAAGAACCGATGAGAGACAAAAAACGAAGACCGCAGCCGAGGAGACCACCTTGGTTACTCTCATGAATATCTCCTTGGCGGGAGCAATCGCCATAACTACATTTTTAAATGTTCCCATAAGCAGGATGAAATTAATTTCATTTGGTTGAAACACGCATACGGTGTTATTTTTCTGTTCCATATATCTTGAAGGTAGTGAAAGAACTATATAAATAAATGCGTGATGAGTTCTCTGGTTGACTGATCAATTTCTATGACAAAAAAAAGCTGTAATCTCCAAAAACCAAGTTAGCCTACAACGCGAAGCTCACCTCCAAGATCAACAAAGTAAGAATATTTTATCAATTGTAAAAGTAATTTCAGCAGTGCTTTTATCTCCTGACCGTGAAGGATTCTGACACAAATCACTTGGATTTAAATAGTTTCATCTCAAATGGGCTCATTGCCCCCAGTCCTTCCAGTTCCAATGTGGGCTCAGGTCGACAATTTCCCCAGGTCTCAGTTCACCAATATGGAGGAACCCAAGCCGAACCCGAACCAATCGCAACGTAGGAAAACCAACTTTAGCCGTCATTTTTCGGACCTGTCTGTTCTTCCCTTCGGTCAATACCAAGCTAATCCAACTTTCGGGTACATTTTTGCGAAACCTGATAGGAGGATTTCGGTCTGGCAATACCGGGGGAGGGTTCAACCGCTGAGCCCGTGCAGGACGCGTAAAGAAATCTTTCTTCCTGATGCGAATACAAAGCCCTTTTCGTAAATTTGCCAAAGCCTCATCGTTTACCAAACCTTCCACTTGGACATAATATTCCTTCTCTATCCTATGGTTGAGAATCCGCAAATTTGCGCGAGGGTCATCTGTTAAGATTAGCAAGCCTTCGCTGTCTTCGTCCAACCTGCCTACCGGGTAGACCCGCTTTGGGAAATCATGCAGATCAGCAAGTGTCCTCTTCCCTCCTAGTGGATCCGTGAACTGAGAAAGAACCCCGAAGGGTTTGTAGACCATGAAATATAGAAATTTGCCATTGCCCATACGACAAAAATAAAGGCACTAAAAAACAGTCCAAACGTGAGGTAGGTCTACCTGTAGTTGAACTGTCTTTAAAGTTATTATACAGTAATATTAGTTGCCCAGAAATCCAGCCAACTGCTGTCGTACAGAGGGCGATCTCAATTTCCGAATGGCACGGTCCCGAATTTGGCGGATGCGTTCACAGGTAAGACCGAAGTGATTCGCAATATCTTCCAAATTGGTAGGATTTTCTTGCCCGATGCCGAATGCCATCTGGAGAACCTGTCTCTCGCGGGCATTCAACCGTCCCAGAACAGTATGCAGAGCATCATTCATAGACTCGGTTACAATGCTTTGATCTGTTTCCGGTGTATCAACTGGTAACAACTCTTTCAATGAAGTTCCCTCATCTTCCATCACTGGAGCATCGATTGAAAAGGGCTTTGAAGAGATGGTAAGGAACTGCTCGATCTTTTTCGTTGGTAACTCTAAGTCGTCAGCTATCTCTTTGACAGACGGGTCGCGCCCCAGCTTCTGAGACAACCTCGCGGATGACTCCTGAACCCTGCGTACTTCGTCCATTTTATTCAATGGAAGCCTAACCAAACGCGAATTAGTAGAGATTGCCTGAAGAATGGACTGACGAATCCACCATACTGCATAGGAAATAAACTTGAACCCACGGGTTTCATCAAAGCGCTTTGCAGCCTTGATAAGGCCCATATTCCCTTCATTGATGAGATCGGAGAGCGTCAGACCATATCCCTGGTACTGCTTGGCGACGGAAACGACAAAACGAAGGTTGGCCTGGACCAACTTCATCACAGCGTCTTCATCACCTTCCGTTATACGCTGTCCGAGCTCTACTTCCTCATCTGGAGTAACCTGAGGATAGTTTCGAACTTCATTTAAATATGCCGTTAGCGACCGGGACTCCCGATCTGTTATTCTCTGGGTAATTTTCAGTTGCTTCATTTAGGCTTTCTCTCCCCCCTTATTTATGGTATTAATTTGATTCTTCCGGTTAGTAAGATAACACTTCTAATTCAAGGAACGTCTCCCGAAAGAAAATGTTTTATGAGGCAGTCGACATTTTCCAGCTCTACTGGTGCCTTATAGCCTCCCTTCGATGCCCGTCATTACGTAATGATTCCGTCATATGTTTCGGTTGTTCCGGATCAGCAACCCCCAAAAACTAACTGTAAGTCCCTGAACTTTGGCCTCCGGTGCTGAAGATGTCAGAGTGCTAATCGATTTTGAAAGACTGAAGACCCAGGCCCAAGGCAAAGGTGGCTGTTGAGGACCCTTTTTAAGACCAACAGGATGTTTGGTGTTTAAGAGGAAAATAGTAATTTCACCGGCTACAATTCGTACCGTGTGGACAATTCTCACGACGCCTTTAATCATTACATTATCTGCATCAAAGCTTTCAAATACCTAATTTTATGAAAAAAATCTTAACTCTCGTCACACTTCTGTTGTTTTCAGCAGGGGCTTATGCAACCTCCACACCTACCAACGACAGGGAAAAACTTTCCGTTGAAGAAGGCACAAGAGGCGAAATTGGCAGTCGTTTTCAAGATATCGACTTGTTGATCCAAAATGAAGGTCCGGCTGAGTTTGGCGATGAAATTGCTGTTACTTCTCCTTCAAGTGTAAACCAGACAGAGAGGACAACAACCCTAAGTAGTTGGAGATCCTCTGGCATGAATGATCACCTGGTCAGGAAGCAACATCGTAAGCATTTACAGCGCGCAAATACAAACCGTACCAAGACCTTAAAAGCAAAGCGTGAGCGTCAAAAGCACCAACGTGCTGAAAAAAGGACTGTCATGAATATAGACAGTGGAATGCTCGGTATCCTTTCATTCGTCTTTGGACTCGTTGGTTTCTTGGTTGTTTGGTTCTTCTGGCCAGTTGGACTTCTTTTTGCCATCACAGCAATTGTACTTGGTGCCATCGGTATGAGTGGCGACAAGCGGATATTTGCTTTGGCTGGCTTGATTTTAGGTGTCCTTACCATCGTGATTCCAGTTTTGCTCATTGCCGTCATTCTTGCTGCTTTTTTTTAATAGCATCCTTGGATCCAAAAAAAAGAAGTCGCCTCTTGACCAAGGCGGCTTCTTTTGTTTACAATGACTTGATTCTTAATGAAAAGCGAATACAACAATGAGAAAAGAACTACTACCGTTGCTGTTCTATGTCTTGACTCTATCTGCATGCAACCACAACGATGTAAGCAAGGACGCGGCAAAATTTGCCACCCTCAAGTGCCAAATAGATTCGATCGAATTGGAAAGGAAAACAGGCAAATTGAACTTTATCGAAGCAGAAAACGCCAAGGAACCCTTCTTTGAAGACATGGATGTTCTGCGTCGCCGTTACAGGCATGACCGGCAAGCTTTGGATTCCCTGATTGAGGTCAAAGAAAAAGAGATGGATTGCAATTGGTAGTTCAGAAGAAAGCCTTAAGATTAACTCTTCCCGTATGCAGCACTTTACTTCCTTGGGAAGACCTGCCGTCATACGTCAACCTTAGTTCCAAGGATTTACTCAGATAAATCGTGGTAAATACCTGCCAAATAGCATTAAATCCTGGTTCAAGGCTTTCTCTCATCTCGTATTCAGCAGAAAAACCAGCTAAACCTTCCTGTGCGATCTGGACCAACTCGAGTCTGGCAAAAATATTGTTCCGCTCCTTCAAGTTCCATTTGGCATCCAAGGCCAACTTGTGCAGATTCACCCGGACGTCCACCTTCATAGAATCATTCAGGTTCCTCTTGTTTTTGTATTCATAGCCTACTGAAAGCCTGAACTTCCGGCTCATCTGGTAGTTCATTTTGGGGTTGACCTCGAAGAAGTCTATGTTAAAATTCCGCGAGTTAAAAGAAGCGGCCGACGCACTTCGGTTCCCGATTTTAAATTTATTTTCGATGCTTTTGGACCTTCCTATATTCAGACGCTGGTCAGTACCATAGCTTCGCAGCCCTCTTGTCTCTGTACCACTGGCTAGGAATTGCTTCAATTTGTTATCCACCAATCCAAGGCGGATATCCCCAACCTTATTGTTTCTGTAAAAGTAGAAGTCTTGCTTCAATGTGTACTGTGCGTCGAGCAATGTCGAATCCGCAAAAACATCTCCCAGATTGATCAGGAAGTTGCTGAAGTCTGATCCGGCAGCTTTTTTCTGTGTTACTCTGAAATTGGTAATAGATAGAAAGTTCCGAACTGTTTCTTTCCAGAAGTTCTTACTCCTGCCAATGGTTTTCTTAAGATCTAACTTGAAGTTGCCGGAAAAATTCAAAGCTGTGGTTGGGAACAATTCAGTCGTAGGTACTACTACCCGTACAAAGAAGTTACTCCGGGCAGGGTTGATCGAATACTGAAATTCATCAAGATCCTGGACACCATCGTTGTTAGAATCTATCCATTCATAATCCCCCTGTCCCGGGTTGACCTCCACATAGGCTACTTGCTTTCTAGCTAACTGCTCTGAAGTCGCCTCATAGATCAGACTGGAGAATATAAGCCTGTTCTGAGTAAAAAAAGATGCCTGTGTGTTAGTGATGAAAGTCAGGTTATCATTTACCCCTGTATCCAGGAACTTCGGGTCAAGTACCTCGAAGTGCCGCAAGGAAGAGGTGTTTTGCAGACTGAGGTTCGACCGTGGGGACCAGATCAATTTCGCATACTCGGTATGGGCAATGGACTTTTCTCGAATCAAACTGTCCAGGAATTCGTATTCTTTTCGGTAGTTATAGTACAGGTGCAAGCTGAATTGATCATCTTTTTCAATCTTTATGTAGGGTTTCAAGTCATAAAAGCTGAATGCACCCTGTTGGGCGAATCCTTCTTTTTCATTGCTTTTGTCCTCTATCCATACTTCAGAACCCACCTTCAACTTGCCCTTTACTAGGGTTTTGTATACGTCTCCATTGTGACGGGTCCAGCGTGAAAACCTGGAATCTTGACTGTCTTCGGTTGAAATGGTTGTAAAGGTATATTTTCCCTGAAGGATCTGATGACTACTCTCCAACTCATACAACTGCTTCAATGAAAAGAGACGTGTACCATAGGTTCTAGCTCCCGCATTTGCGGTGATCCTGATCTTATCTGAATATCTGAGTTCGGCAATTGCCTCACCCACATTCTCAGTCAACCGGTCACTGAGGTCATCATAATTCCACTCCCTTCCATACTCCACCTTGTAAACCCGGTCGATATTGTTGTAGCGTTTCCCAACATACCGGTAACTGAAATCAACTTTCACGTCCAGAGAATCACCCATTTTTATGCCATTTAACCGCACACCAGCCTTATTTGCCAAGTCAATGTTGTCATCGTCGTCCAGTGCTGACTGCCTGTTCTTGTCTTCACTACTCACTGCCACCTCAGAGTACAGGGTCAATCTGTTGGACAGCCTCGCCTCGATCAGAGCATCTGCCACATGGAACATTTTTGCGGGTACCAGGGCCCGAACTGGCGCGTAATTACCCTGAGGTTGACCGGTAAGGGAATCAGGTGCCACCCATATGTAGATAGTCCCATTGACCAGGCTTTGTACACGTGTATAGTTGCCATTTCCCTGACCGACATTCGAAAAAGTAATCTGGTAAACTGCGTCTGAATCAGAAGTAAAGACATAACGCGTGTAAGCAGTACCATCTATGGTGGTATCTCGCCGGGCATATCTGATCACAGTGGTCAATGTAGAAGGACCTACCGAATCGATCCCAGTCACAATTGCCAATTGTTCATTGTCACCCGCTATACGCAAAGAATCAAGTGCTTCTTCCGAAAAAGCACCATCAATAGGTGCATTGGGATTGTCAGCATCACGGCCATAGGATGCAGATATCTTTACCCTGTCCTTGTAGAAAGAATAAGATGCATCGGTAAAGAATAGTGACCGGTTGTAGTTGCGATCAGTATACTCGAAGTCTACCACGATCCGACTTGCACTGGTAATGACTCGCTGGGAGGTAAAACGCAATTCTCCTGAATTGTAATCCATCACATAGTCATTTCCCTCTCCCCTGGTCATGCTCTCCCCGTTGAGAAAGACCTTTTCACTTCCCGCCAATACAATGATGAAGCGCTCGCCGTTTCGCCCGACCAATCGGTATGGGCCTTGCTTCCCTTCTTCTCCCTGGAAAGAATTGGTATTGAATTTCCCCTTCGCCACTGCTCCCCTGACGCCCATCTGAAAATTATCCTCACGGATCTGGAGGCCGATACCCTGTACATTCCGGTAAAAATTTGCGAATTGAGTTCCCTTGTGGTTGATCTCGAAATCTCCAAGGATTACATTGTCATTTCCCCTCAACAATTGAATAAATACCCGGTCGAAGTCTTGGATTTGCTGGGTAGTTCCATCTGGTTGAATGGGAATATTTTCATCAGTGATTGCTGCCTGGAGCCTAAGGTCATCACCCAAATCACCTTCCAACTGCAGGCGCAATCCGCTGGTGACACTCAGGCTTTGGTTGTTGCCTATTGAGATGCCGCGAGAGATAGAGCCACTGCGCCGCACATTAGAAGGAATAAAAAAAGGCTGTTCAGGACCATAATCATAGTCATCGACGAAAACTAGATCCTCCCCGGTGACAGTGTCCTTTTCAATGCGGAAATTCCTGAAGGAAAAGGTCTCCTCCAGAAAGCGGGGAAAATACCGATATGAGGCATATGCAGCCTGGCCATTGAAACTGGAATCGGTCAAGACGAGGGTTCCAGTCAAATAGTCAAATTGATAAGCACGGTGGGGGATCAGGCTTCCACCAGGGAGAAGGAGACGCTCTGAAAATGGCACCAGGTACTTTTGGGAAAGTCGCAGGGTATCCTCCCAATTGAGGGTAACTGTATCTACCTTTTCCAAGGAATTTTGAGCCTTGAGCTGGGGAAATAAGAAAAAGGGGGAAATGAAGATTAACAGGAGGCTAACCGGATCAAGCCTGCTTGGCCCGCGGAAGTTCCACAAAGAAAATTGTACCTTGTCCCACTTCTGTCTCAAAGTAAATGTGGCCTTCTGAGCCTTCCACTATTTTTTTTACCATCGCCAGCCCCAATCCCATACCTGAATTTTTGGTAGAGAACTTGGGCTCGAAGACCCGGTTCCCGATCTCTTTGGAAATCCCTTTGCCATTGTCACGGACCGACACCCGTGCTTGGTCTCCATCGATCTCCATTCTAACCTCGACAATTCCCTGATCGTGCTCGATTGCCTGCATGGCATTCTTGATCAGGTTATTGAAGACCCGAGAAAGCTGATCTCTGTCCGAATGTACATAAAATTCCTCTTCTGCCAGATACATTTTCAACTGCACTCTCTCGTGGCTGTAAAGGTCACATACTTCTTTTACTACCTCCCCCAATGCAAAAATAGATCGCTTTGGGTCCGGCATCTTGGCAAACTGAGAAAAAGAGTTGGCAATATTGACCAATTGATCGATCTGAACCAATACGGTTCCAGTCACCCTGGAAAATAATTTGTTCAGCATTTCATTGTCTGGTTTGCGGATCGACCATACCTGTTGAAGATGCTGTACACTCAGACGCATCGGGGTCAGTGGATTTTTTATCTCATGGGCCACCTGGCGAGCCATTTCTTTCCATGCCATTTCCCGCTCGTTCTTTGCCAATTTCTGCTCAGAATCGGCCAACTGCTGCAACATCTGGTTGTACGCTTGAATAATGTCTCCAATTTCATCTTGGGCCTCCCATTCTATAGGATCGTTCCGTTTACCCAAACTGGTAGCCCGCAATTGCCTGTTGAGCATCCCCAGGGGACGCACGATCGAATTGGAGATCAGTACAGCAATTACGCCGATCGCAAGGAATACAAAGACATATATATTAACCAGTAAGGTCAGCAAGCTCAGACTTTGTTCATTGACCCGGTCCTGGTTCTTATAGTAGGGAATGTTGAGGAAGCCCGCAATGCGTCGCTCTGCGGTAAGGATAGGATAGAAGCTTGAAAAATAGGTAATGTTGCCCAGGCTTTCCTCGATAACTATGTCGGAAACATTGCCACGGATCAATTGCTGGTATACTCCAGGGTTCATATACCGGGAGGTCAAACCCAATTCGTAAATAGAGGGTTGAGTAGTCAGGTGTAGTGTACCGTTCGAATTGTAGATATTGATATCGTGCTGGAGCGTCTTCTCCATTTCTTCTAAACGGTGTTGGAACTTGCTTTCAAAGTTGCGGTAATTTTCCCTGCTACTCCACATATTCAGGTATTCATCCCGGAGCAGATTGAGGACCGATTGAGTTTCTCCCTGAACCTCGGTGAGTACATCCTCATAGATATGTGCGCGTATATAGGAGGAAAGGAAGAATACCACCACGAAAAGGGGCAAAATAGCAATGCTGAGGAAGAAGACCTGGATTTTTGCTTTGAGACTCAGGCGCCATATTTGACCGGGATCGCGGGCAAGATTGTAGATCCACACAGGAAGCATCAGAAGAATTCCGGCAAGGACAAAAAAATAAAATACAAAGGAAAAAAGGTTAACTGAATCGAATGGTCTGCGGCGAACATGTCGCACATGGACGATCTTGCCTGGACCAACCTTGTAATAGAGGTTGTCGTAGTTAGGGGTCTTCTGATGGATAAACTGAAGTGAATCAATGGGGGAAATTCCTGAAAAGAAAAAAGTAAAAGGTTCATATGAGTTCTTTCTGGACATCCTCTTGTTTTTATAAACAGCATAGGAGAAGCCTTCGGGAAGTGTGGCTTTTGACCGCACTTTGTCGTCCAGCAACAGTTGGGGATACAGACGATTGGCTTGAAATTGAGTAGGCTCTAATTCTACCCATACCAGTATATTTCCCAGGCTCCGCAACAAAACCTCAAATTGTCCGACGTAGAGGTTCCCATTGACACCGCCCTGGGCGGGAACAACGTAGAGCCCTTCGGTCATGGTTCGTCTGCCGATCTTATCAAGGGGGACAGGGGCACCTCCAGGTTGATAGAATTGAAAATCGGATGACCGGTCCAGGAGGATGGTATCGTTGTTGTAAACATAGATCCGGACGTCATACCCTTTGAAATTAGAATCGAAATATTTTTCTTTCAGGATCAAGCTTAAATTTTCCTTTTCCCGGTAATCGAGTAAGAAGGATTCGGTTTCGATCTCTTGGGTGACCCTGCGGAACAATGATTCTGTAATCAGGTCGTGTTGGTCACTCTGCCGGTCGGCAAGACGTTCCATTTCAACGCGGGTCCGGGTATTCTCCCCTTCGATCATTCCGACGGTCGTCAGTAGGGAAAGGATAGTGATGATCAGCAGAAAGTTGAAAAGGTCCAGGTGAGAGGTCAGTCGGTGCTTGGTGCGTACAAATACCAGGAGACTGAGGCTAAATACAACCGCCACTGAGATAAAATAGGCCAACTTGAAGCCAAAAAACACAAAAGATAACCCTCCCAGAAAGAAAAAGGACAATAGGATCTTATAGAGTCTGCCTTTACCCCGGAAAAAATGAAAGCTAAAGCGCAGAAGTTCCAGGAGAATTAATTCCAGGCCCACCAGTAACGAAGCAAGAATAAAGAAACCGGTGTACGAGTACAAGTCCAGCTCAAAGATGTTGGAAAATCCAAAGTAAATAGTCGAATGGTGAACCATGCTTTCACTGAAGTGAATGAACCACCAGGTAACCACAACATAGACTGCCAGGATAATGCCCTGCATGGTCCAGGCCATAACTTCTATTTTAAGGACCCACCGAAAGAACCGGGAAATCCAGCGCTGGTAATGTTGAAGCAGCAGGACTATAGAAAACAGAACTACCAGTACATTGAGAAGTAGATCTCCAAGTGATGGGGAAAGGCTGTTGATGGCCAAAACACTGGAAGAGAAAAATTGCATGGGACGATAGGAATTCGGCAGATCCAGTGCATAGAGGGCATACCGGAGAAGGAAGAGGGATAAAGGAAAGATAAAGGTGCCGGAGAAAATCCGTTCCTTGACCTTAAACCGTACGCTCAGACAGAAATTAAAAAATGCCAACAACAAACACAGAATGCCAAGTCCCCCCAGTGCCAGTACAAGGTCCTTGGCTCTGTAGTGGAACAATTCGGGATTGGGGGTAAGGGTACAAAATACAAAGGTCCCCTCTTCATCGTAGATCTTTATGGTCCCCTCTAAGTACTTATAATAGACTTTAAAATCTCCCAACTGCTGCTGTACATCCCTATTGTTTCGGTATCGCCCGAGATAAACAAATGGGGGAAGAAATAAATTCTCAACCCTGTAGTTAATCTGAATTGGGATCAAAGAAACGAGGTTGAACGTCTCAGATTGGAAATGCCGGAGATAGTACCATTTGTTCTGGTCCTGAATCACCCGTTTGTCAGGGAATTGGCACAAATCATCTTTCCAGCGCAGGGAAGGTATGCGCGCCGTTTCACTCCATTGGATCAGTTGGCAATCTTTGCTGTATACCAGTCTGACCACATGGTCATCTTCAGGAAGAATGTCTCCCTTTCTGAAGTTCAAAATAATTTCCTGAGACTGGGTTTGATTCTCTTCAATCAATTGGTGGAAGTCTGACTGGATCTTCTCCTGGACATCGATAAGCAACTTTTCCGGGTCCTTCTCGATCTGATATGCATCCAAAAGGAAAGCTAACAGGACCAGGGCGACTCCCAGGGCAGATGGCAGAAACAGTTTAAGCTTGGAGAAGATCGGCATGGTGCCAGGTTGGAGAGTTCTATCAGTTTTCGTTGAAAAACCGGTTAGGATAAGTCTCCGGATCAGAACCCGATGAGGATTCAGATTGGGTGGAATATATTTTTCTGTCCAGGAAAGTTTGGAAATCTTCTTTCAGGTAGATCGGCACTTTTATGGATTTCCTTTCGAAGGTGAGTTCTTTCAACTCGTGGTTGGTAATGAAGGTAAAAGCGACATTTGGATAATCGGGAACGACATAGTAATCCACAATGTCGTTCCACCCGATGACAAAAAGCGAATTGGGAAAAGGCAGCAACCCTCTGTTGAATACAAGTCCTCCCTCTTTTACCATCTGTACCAAGAGGCGTCTCAGGGCGTAATAGATCATGGATATCCCCACGAGCAGAAGCATGCAACTGATCCCAAGGTTCAAGAAATGGTTACCAGCAATGCTCGAGAACTTGCCTGGGTTCAGGTACCCAAAATAGGTAAAGAAGCAGGACACACCAACAATGAATAAGCTCAACGAAACAACAAAAAATACAATGGTCAAGACTACCATTTCGGATTTGGGCCAGACAAATACAGGCTTACCCTGATCCTTTCTGTACCAAGTTGCAACCATTAAAATACTCGGTGCCAGAAGGAGAGAGAACAACATGCTTATGTTAAGTAGCAAATTAATCACTGTTAGAAACCGGGAAATAATTACACGTCCTCACCGAAAAGGTAACAAAAATATGACACCAATACGAATAAAGAACTCGGATATTTTAAAAAATGACATCTTCCAGGAGAAATTGTTTAATATATTCATCGGCTCCCGATTCTATAGTCGTAAAGGGGTAAGCAAATCCGTTACGATGTATTTTATCGATATTGGCACATGTATAGTACTGGTAGCTTTCGCGGATATCTGCCGGAATATCAATGAATCGGATATCCGCTTCCAGACCCATTGCGGCAAAAACACTTTTTCCCAGGTCTGTAAAGCTCCGTGCCTCTCCGGTCCCGACGTTGTACAAACCACTTTCCGGTTTTTCTTTTATCAGCCAGTCGATTACTTTCACGACGTCCATCACATATATAAAGTCCCGGCTTTGCTCGCCGTCTGCGAAGTCGGACCGGTGTGACCGGAACAGCTTCAAATGGCCATCGATCCGGATTTGATTGAATGCATGGAAGAATACACTGGCCATTCTTCTTTTGTGGTATTCGTTCGGACCGTATACATTGAAAAACTTTAATCCCGCCCAGAAAGGAGGAGTCTTTTCCTGATCCAGGGCCCACAGGTCAAAATCCTGCTTGGACTGGCCATAGGGATTGAGGGGACGGTAAAGTTTTACTTTGGAATGGTCATCGTCAAATCCATACTCTCCCCCCCCATATGTAGCGGCACTTGAAGCATATACCAAAGGAACCTGATGCACCGCACAGTAGGTCCATACCATTTTGGTGAAAGCAACGTTCAATTCCCGGAATACGCCCCAGTCCTGTTCGGTGGTGTCGGTACGTGCACCCAGGTGAATAATCGCCTCAGGTGGCGTATCCAGATTTTCCAGGTAGGTCCTTAATTCCCCGCGGTACACCAACTCTACCCCTCTCCTCCCCTTCCAATTTGCCTGTTTATCTACTTTCGAAAAGTCGTCCACCAGGGTCAAATCCGACCTACCGGTACGCTGGAAGTGCCCGACAACCACACTGCCAATGAATCCTGCTGCTCCCGTAATAACAATCATATCACGAAGTTAGCTATTTTGCAAACATTCGACTATGGCCAAGAGTTCCATCACCCAAGTATTATAATACTTATGAAGCAGTTTGATATACCTCCATTTTACAAAAGCCCGATCATCTCCAGAGTCAAAGAAATGCGCAAATCCAATGATCCTCGGAAAAAGGATTTTCGCCCCACGGTATTGGATTTTGGGCCTGTCCACTTCTTGATTGCAAGACATTTCGGGTTCTGTTACGGAGTAGAGAATGCGATCGAGATCTCCTACAGGGCTATTGAAGAGAATCCGGGCAAACGTATTTATCTATTGAGTGAGATGATTCACAATCCTACCGTCAACCAGGACCTTCTGAGATGCGGTATCCGCTTCATTCACGACACAATGGGGAACCCGTTGATCGATTGGTCGGAGATCAGCGCTGAAGATATTGTGATCATTCCCGCATTTGGAGCACCGGTAGAGATCCTGGGACGCCTGGAAGAAATGGGAATTCAAACGGAATCTTATGACACAACTTGTCCCTTCGTTCGCAAGGTATGGAAACGGGCAGCTTTGCTCGGAGAGGAAGATTATACTGTGGTAGTACATGGAAAGCATCAACATGAAGAAACCAGGGCTACGGTTTCTCACAGTTGGCAGCATGCTCCTGTTGTTGTGGTAAGGGATATGGAAGACACCCGGAAGCTTGGGGAGATCATCGAAGGGCAGCGACCACCAAATGAATTCTACAGTTTGTTTGAAGGTAAACATTCCGAAGGATTTGACCCCCGGAAGGACCTGGACAGAATAGGGGTTGTCAACCAGACCACTATGCTTGCATCTGAAACAACAGAGATTGCCAATTACCTCAAACAGGCCCTGATTCGCAAATTTGGCAGCTCCGCCTACAAGGATCATTTTGCAGATACAAGGGATACACTTTGTTACGCCACCAACGACAACCAGCGAGCTACCTTCGGCTTGCTGGAAAGAGATGCTGACCTGGCCATTGTCGTCGGTGGATACAACAGTTCGAATACTTCTCACCTGGTCGAACTCTGTGAAAAGAGGTATCCGACTTACTTTATTTCATCTGCGGATGAGATCCTGGACCAGCACACCATTTGCCATTTCAATTACCATAAAAAGGAACGTCTATGTTTTCAGAACTTCCTGCCTGAGAAAACCCCACTGCACATCATTCTGACCAGTGGTGCGTCCTGTCCTGATTCTATGGTAGATGCAGTGATGCAAAAAATACTGGGTTATTTTCCGGATTCCAAAGAGATCGAAACCGTACTGGAAGCGACCGAGATGGTTTGGAAGCCCTAGGCCTTGGAAATTTCTTTCTGACGGACCAGATCTAAGATCTGAGCGACCTGATCTTCAAAGGTGGTATCAGAAGTGTCGATTTCCACGGCATCCTCTGCCTTTCTGAGGGGGCTGTCTGCGCGGGTTGTATCAATATGATCGCGATGGATGAGGTTGTCACGCACATCGTCTTGGTTAGGGACCTCTTCCCTTTTCAGGAGTTGCAGCATACGGCGGTTGACCCGGACATCCATGCGCGCAGTCAGGAAGATCTTTACATCCGCACTGGGGAAAACCACGGTGCCAATGTCACGTCCATCCATCACAACCCCTCCTTCTTGCCCAATAGCCCGCTGGATGCGCACCATACGATCCCGAACGGCAGAAATAGCCGCGACTTCGCTGACCTTGGCATTTACATCCATCCCTCGGATGGCCGCATCGACATTCTCTCCATTCAGGAAGACAATCATTTCTCCGGTCACAGGATTGGGCCGCAGATCAATACGAATTGCTTCTAGTGCAGCCTGAAACTCAGGATGAGCCTGGTCGATCGGAATCTTGTTTTGCAGTAAAAAAAAGGTCACTGCCCGGTACATTGCCCCAGAATTGATACAAGTATACCCAAGCTTTTCAGCCACCAGTTTCGCAGTACTTGACTTGCCAGTAGCAGAATACCCATCGATTGCAATCACTAATCCTTTCATAAATTCAAATTTAAACTAATTCTTTAACGTCAATACATCAGACCTCCACTTCTACTGATTTAAAGTAATTACAGTATGAGAATTGATTTCTTTAGAGTCCTGCAGTTAGGGTGCGGACTACCATCGCTGTCGCTAGCAAAGGATCATTCTCTTTGTTGGGAGCTCCCTCCGGATTGGAAAAGCTACCGTCACCGGCTTGCTTGCCCTGCAACTCCTTCATCATTACAGACTGCCAATCTTCCCCGCGACCCAAACGCTGGTAAACCTGGGCCCTCACACTGAGATGGTAATAGTACATTACCCTGTGCCACTGCTGTGGGTGGTCTGGCGGAATCCCCTCAGGTTCACTCCAAGAAGGATGATCTTGTAACCATTGATATCCATCTTGTACCATACTGGAAATTTTCGTCTGCTTGGCCTCCGACTCCTTCGTCTGCTTCCTTCCTCCCACCCTTTCCCAGATCATTTCGCCCCCGGACAGTTCTTCCTCCAAAGCCAGCAAAGCCAGCACTCCGTCGCAGGTAGCAGTCGCATAGGACCGCATGTACAGAGGAGTACCTCCTGAATCAGAGTACACCCATCCCCCCTTGTTCACATCCTCCTGCACTGGTGAATAAATAAACCCGCCATCGTACCGAATACTGTCGAAAGAGGCAAGTAGTCCCTCAGTGGGGACTACTTGCTTTGGGTTTTTTTGCAATCGCATGAGAAAAAGGTGTGCATTTTCACACGTAGCCGAATCCAATCCTCCGCAAGGCTGTAAAGCTTCCAGAATTCGACGGGTGTGGCTGATGTCCACATGACCAGGATTGCCAGGCACCAGGTATTCTTCCCCGAATCCCCACCCCCCAAATGCTGAATGAGATCTGCTGTAGCCACGGTCTTCATCAAACTGTTGGGCCAAAAGATAGTCTTTCATCTTACCGCTGAATGCTTTGTCTTCTTCGTCCCCATATAAGAAGAGACATTTCAAGCCAAAAGCAGTAGCATAATTGGGATATTCCAGCAGGTCAGGATCAAAGAAACCCAAGGCGCCTTCTTCATTGGTATGGGTCTTAATAAAATCCAGGGCACTGCGGACCTTGTTCTGATCAATAGGGTAGATACTATCCGGCACCTGCATCAGCGCATCCAAAACATAGGGGGTACAAACCTGTCCTATCTTCAGTAGACCATGGGTTTCACTGTGCCAACCACCATCTTTTCCCTGCTTATTCCAAAGAAAATCCGCTGCCTTTCGCAGTACCCGGCTCGATTCTGTTCTCAATCCTGTTTTCATATCGCAGCCTGAGAACAATACCGTCAGAAGCATCAATGTATGGAGGAATAAGCGCATATTACTTTACCGTGGAGGCAATATATTGCACATCCCGGTCGGTTGCAAGGGTCATTATCACAGCAGCCGTGCAGAACACCGGGCTGGTAATACAGTGATGGCCGGACCAACTGCCATCGTTGTTTTGAATTTTTGACAAACGGGCATACATCTTCTTGTTCCAATCATCCCAGGCATCACCCCCACTGATAACCAGGCCTTCACTGGTCATCATGTAGCTGATAAACTCCTCACCGCCGTTGTTGCCAAAGCCACTCAGGACATCATCGCGCTGGAGTTGCTGGGCAGAAACTTCATTGGCCCGGAAATCAGCCTCCCATTCTTCGGCTTCCTCTGCATCTACACCTGCCTTAATGAGATTGGCTACGGTGACGGTCTCCTCCAGCCCCAGAGTACCTTCCTTTTGGGCCCGTTCCATAGCAATTCTGGCATTGCGGGTATTGGCGGCAGTCGCTCTACTGGTTGAAGAGTAGGTATAAAGTGAGATCCCTGCCGAAGCGCTTCCCAATGCAGAACCGCTTTTGACATCAACATTCCCACGCTGGTAATCACGGGATTTCTTCAGTTTAGCATCGTCTACGTCCATGCCACTCCCTTTTGCCTGCTCGATGGCTGAGTTTGCCATAGAGGACTGAAGTACGCCGGCCCAAGTACCGCCTGACATCGAACCATCATCGCTCTGCTTTTCCTGGATAGACTTTATGCAAGCAGCGATGGAAGAGATGGTACGTTCCTTCAATTCGGATCCGTCTTCAACAAATTCAAGGACCCGCGTCAGGAACTGTGAAGCAAAAGTTGCATCGATGTACTGTCCCAATTTGCGCTGTGGCTGAGTTTGGCCATTTCCATTGAAACTATTGATGCTCAACCTCCTGGGTCCCTGATCAATTCCACCTTTTTGGGAATTATTTACAGCACCTTCAATGTGATCCAAGAGATAGGCATGGACCCCTGCGACCTGCTTGGCATAAGGACCGCTGGTAAGTGTATTTCCTGCTCTGATAAAGGCCATCCCAACAAGGGCAGAAGTTGCAGGGTCTGTACCGACAGCGTGAGGGTCCCTGATTCCCTGTCGGTTGTGGGTGCCAGCTCCATATCCTCCATTGGGGTGCTGGGCATTTACCAGCCAATCGAGAGCCCTGACCATAAAAGGCGGCAAAGACTGTCCATTGTTTTGGGGGATACTGGTAAATGCCGCACTTTCACCTGGTGTTTCCGATAGGGCAGGCTGAACGGGTAGGACGATTTGATCTTGGATCAGACTGGTCAATGAGTGCGTTTCATACACATTGGTTGTAACAGGATCTGAATATCCGCCATCGGATACGATGGCTGCCGTGGTGCCACCGCCAATGGCCAATCCCAGGGTGGCGATAAAGATCAGTTTCTTGCTTTTCATAATGGTACAATTTTGATTTTTACGTGGTGTATACTGGTTTTACCTCTATGGTGCCTTCCATACTGAGATTCCACAAAATTAATTGCTCAAGTTTTGTATCTCTCTAAATATTGACCCCTCCCGGGAGAATGTGGTCTTTTTTCTGTCATCTACTGTCGTTACCCACTTGGCATTCGTAGTCTCCACCAGCATTTGGTTTACATTTGATTTTTGGACAAATTCAACCTGTCGACACTGCATGGAAATGAAAGAAAATCTGCTTTGCATTGTACCTCCCTATTCCACAGATTCTCCCCCTTTGGGGATTGCTTCTCTCCTGGGATACTTTGGCAGCAGATCCTCCGCGGAATTCGGTTTTGTAGACCTGCGGCTTTTTGCGCAGAAACTGTATTCACCCACCTATCGAGTCATCGGAAAAAACAAGGAATCCTATGTTGTGGATATCCCCGACTTGCCCGTTGTCCTTTCCATACTTAAGCATTTTGGCCGGCCTGGCCGTGGTTTTCAGGAACTTCTTTCGGAAGAGGTGATCATTGAATATTGCCATTCAAGACAGATTGACCACGCTTCTATGTGTAGATACCTGGGGGAGTTGTATGATTTTTTCGACCATGTGGCAGTCCTGTTCAGGCACGTGCGGTTCATAGGGTTCTCTATTTGGTCATCCAATTATTTCTCTACCCTCTTATTCGCCTCCATCCTCAAGCGACAGAATCCGGAAATATTTGTACTCGCAGGTGGGCCCCAGGTAACGGAAAGCCGAAATGCAGCAAAGCTGGGACTGGCTTCAGGAGCCTTTGATATGGTAGCGATGGGAGAGGGAGAACAACAATTGGTAGATGTCTTCGAGGCCTACTCAAGCGGGGGTACGAAGGGTTTTGAAGATATCCCGAATGTGATGTTTAGCCGGAAAGAGGATGGGTCTTTTGCTGTCAACGACCAAAAGGCAACCTTAAGAATGGATGAACTACCTTTCCCGGTTTTTGACCAAATGATGGTCTCCGCTTATCAGACCAGACAAGGCGTCACCTCGCTTCCCATGCAATTAACCCGTGGATGCACCGATAAATGTTCATTTTGCAGTGAGTGGGTTTTCTGGCAGCGGTACAGGCAGTTGGGTCCCTCCCGCGCCATGGAGCATGTAAAGTACCTGGTGGAGAGATACGGTGCCAACCATATCCGCTTCATGGATTCTCTCCTCAACGGGAATAAGAAAAGGCTCCGGATGTTCATGGAGAACTTGCTTTCCTCTGGCCTGAAAATTGCCTGGAGTGGGTTCATGCGGGCAGATATGGAAGATGCATTCGCGCATGACCTTAGGAGAGCCGGTTTTACACATGCATTTATTGGTGTAGAGTCAATGAATGACAACACCCTGGACGCCATGAAGAAGCGCCGGAATTACAATGACAATTACTACTCCCTGGTAAATTTCCTCAAGCATGGAATTGGTGTAAACGCAGGGATCATCGCGGGTTTTCCTACCGACCCGCCTGGCTCATTTGAAGAGACACTCAGCACCTTACTCGAATTGAAGAGCCAATATAAACACCTGAGTATCTCTGTAGAGCCTTTTATCCTATCCCCTAACCAGCCCATGTATAAAAACATAGATGATTATGGCCTTAAGACCCGAGGCTTCGGAGAGGATGTCCTGAACATAGCAGAAGAATTCCGGTTTATCACCGAACAAATCCCGGAAACCGTTTCGGGGCCTAACCAAGAGCTCCGCGGGAAATTGACTGCTTTCTCGAACCAGAAAGTCCCTGGCGCTTTCCAGTGGAGCGACAACAGTCATCTGGGTTCCGGGCATACCATCAACGAGATCTCAAACGGCTGCTACTTACTCAAGCTGTACAACTATGCAGAGATCAGCGATGTCTATATCCTCACTGAAGCGGAAAAACAAAAAGTAGAAACAAGCCCGGCTGAGTTGGAGAGGATTGTTTCCACGATTCGGGAACAGCACATTTGCTATTATTGCTCGCGCAAGGTGAAGCTCAGAGCCACTGTCGCCAGGGTAACCGGGCCGGTAATCACCATCGGATCTTTTCTAAATATGCGATTTATCGAACTGGGAATTGAGTTTGAACCCCAAGTCAGGGAGCTTTTCAGAGGGAACAGCAGCCAACCACAAGGGAAGAGCAGCCAACCAGAGGGGAATTACAACGAAACTTTAAGCCATATTGAAGCCGAACTCAAATCACGGGAACTCATCCAGGAAACCTTCTAAAATACCTTCTTACACGCCTTCTACCATGAATATTGAAATTAAAGAAGTCGCCGAATACAGCCTCTCCCCGAAGCAAAGGGGAGATATTCTGGACCTGCTCAAAGTTTGCTTCCCGGGATATTTCAAAGACCAGATATTCTTCAAACAAGTAGCGAGAGAACGAATTCTTGCCTATTTGGAAGGTAAACTAGTTGGCCAATCCGGTGTGGAATACCGTGCCATCAGAATGGGAAACCAATTGGTCACCATATTCGGGATAGTCGATCTGTGTGTACACCCTGACCAACAGGGCAAAAAAATTGCGACCGAAATTCTCCGCCGAATGGAACAAAAAGCCCGGCAAAACAGGATTGACTTCTGTATGTTGTTTGCAGATGAGCACAATTTGTACCTGAAGGAAGGATATCGCCTCGTTACAAACCCTTGTACCTGGCAGGGTATTGATGAATACAAAAGCACTGGGCTGATCAAAAATACCCTAGGCGATTGCATGATGATCAAAGAAGTATCCGACGCGCTAACCTGGGATGAAAGTGCCCAAATCGACATGCTTGGCTTTATTTTTTAGCAAATCCGCTACATATACCAATTCTTACAAATCTGCTACATATACCAGCCACTGATACAATACCGCCCATTGTCCGTTTCCATCGAAACAGGACTCACAAAATGCTCTGATCCAAATGATGGCTGAAACAATACCAACCTGTTCCGGACGGGAGGAAGTGCAATTACGGACTTATCTTCCAGGACATAATGCAGGACGCCACCCTGATCTTCCTGCCACTCCGGGTTGAGGTAATACAGTAAGGTGAGTTGGTATTCATCCTCCGAAGAAACGTCCGTATGAGGGCTGATAAAAGAGCCACGATCGTACCGAGTCAAGGCAAATTGTGACCTTAGCATCTGAAAAGGAAAGTCAAAGCCCAAGGTTCCTCCCAGAAAATTCAAAAATGCCTCCGAATGGATGTACTCAAACACGGCGTAAATATTATCGATCTCTTTCCTGAACGTATTGAAATGGTCGATCCATACCGGACCCTGAGATTGACTGTGCTGCACCTCCCCTCCCTCCACAGGAGGAAAGAAAAGGCATTTGTACCAATAGTACAGTGAAGCAACAGATTCGGGGTCGCGCTGGTAAAGTTTAAAGACCGTTTCCCGCAGGCCTTTGTACTTCTCGTATTTATCCCCAGTGATCACATAATCCCGCCGGTCATCGTGAAAGCGAAGCGACCAGGTACTGCGGTCAAGGTCATGGGCGTTTCTCTCGAGGTAAGCAACATCCGCCGCAATACCCGCCACGACAGATTCCGCCAGAAAATTGTCTATATAGACAAGCGAGTCCGATAAACGATTGATCTCAAGACTCGGATTGATTTCAGGACTTGGATTGATCATGCTTTTCCTTCAGTAATTGTAAGATTTTAACCCAATCCGCCATGCCCTGGGACTGGAAATAATCAATGACCATCTCCACGTTGTAAGCGTTGAGCAGATTCTCCGTAAGAGCAATCGTCGGACTGAGGTTGATGACACTGTGGGGGCACTTCGAGGGAACATATACCAGATCACCGGCTTGTTGGTGAAAGTGGATCAGATCTTTCCCCATTTTCAGATCCTTCCTCATTTGGAAAGTCCATCTCTTCACCCCTTTGATCAGGTAGTTCCACGCACTGGTATTCATCATGTCCACATGCATTTTGGTCCCGGAATTCACCGGGCCGATCAAGATCCAGAAAAAGTGAGGCCGAACTCCTTCAGGAAGTGCATCAAACCAGTTGAACAGCGAGGGTGACACGTGGATGCTTTCCCGGAGTGGTCTGTATGTGGCGTCCAACTTCAGGTGGACATAATACGGCTCCTTCTCTTTAGCTGAACACGCGTAATCACAGTAATCCTTTAACTTAAATTCTTTGGCTTCATCATTTTGAAGTGTCTTCTCTGCCTTGATCATGCGATCGGGATAAGCTTGTTTCAGAGATTCAAAAGACAAATCTCCATGAACTACCAGGGGTATATTAGGCTCAGAAATCACGAAGGGTCGGCGGTGGAGATGGTGAAATGCTAAGATTTCCTCCGTCAGGGTAGAATATCGATCAATGCTGGCCCCCGACTTCATTGAACCAGGGCTTGGATGATTTTCACTGCCATTTCCGCTGCACGGCAAACCGGAGTCCCACCAGACCCTATTTCCATGATATCACTGGCTACCACATTGCAATTTTCCAAGATCCCCCCTACCAAGTGGGTTAATTCATCTATTTTAAGCCCACCGGGCAGGGGGTGGTTTACCTCGGGAGCTTCCCCCGGGTCAAGACAATCGATATCGATGGTCAGGTAAGCAGGCCGGGCGCAACCCTTTTGTACTTCCAGCCATTTCGAAGCATCGTTTATCTTAACCTGCTCAACATGTTCATGGTTGATTTCTACACCGTCCCTCACCCCTATCTGAACTACTTCGTCCAGTTGAGTTTCTTCCAGGAGTTTTCGAACAAAATTTGCATTGGTCAGGTGGTCAAACGCACTGACTTTGCTTTCTGTCAGATCACAGTGGGCATCAATCTGGATGAGCCTCAAGTCCTTGTACTTTGTACACACTTCCCGGAAGGTATAATAGGTGAGCGAATGGTCTCCGCCAACAAATACAGGCGTTGACCTAGCCGTAAAGCACTTCTTTAAAGCGATCTCAATCCGGTGACGAATACAGGAGAGTCCCTCCGAATGAGGGAGGAAGATAATGTCGCCCGCATCTTTCAGGTTAGCAGGTATGCCTTCGGGGCGGATACATTTGCGGACTGACTGAGGCCCGAACTGAGTGGTCAAAGAACCAAATGTATTGGTATGGAATGGCAGGCCGATCAGTGTACAGGGGCTGGCTGACGTAGCCTGAAGCAGGTTATAACCGGGAGTAAGGGAAGCTCCATAATCAAACACACCGTGTTTCAGCGTATCGGCTTTCTCGGGTGAAAAAAGAATGTAATTATCTATAAGCCAATTTACTGTGGCAGAGTCCATCCATTCCAGCAGGGCCTGGTAAGAAGTACTTCCCGCGGCTTGAAGCCTGTTGATGAGATCGTTGAGTGCCGGAGGCCCAGAAAAAGAGAATTGGTAATAGGGCAGGAAAAATTTGAAATCCCCATCTTGGGCTTTGGAAACGATAAAGGGGTTGATGAAGAACTGCCTAGTTGGGTCTGGTACCATAGGTACGGTAAGTCATAAACAGGTTCACAATATAATCAATTGCCTCTTTTGAAATACCTGTCTCGTATTGCTGGTATAGTTCTGCCAAGAGTATGTCATCCTGTTCTACCAAGTGATCCAGCAGCACCCGTACTGCAGGGTTATTCACAATGGAAAATTTCCTGAACCGGGTGTAAATCACTATTTTATCTCCTGATTCCTGCAAGAGAATAGGGAAGCGCTTTTTGCGGTACAGCCGATCTGATTTGTTCCAGGTCTGGGGATTTCTTTCCAGGGTGGGTACGACAAAGCCACCTGCACTCTTCTTCTTTTGGGCAAGGTCGTGAAATGCGCTCTGGATCCACTGGTTCATGGAAAAGTCGTATTCCTTGCGGGGAAAGAAGTCATCGAAGGATAAACCAGCTTTCTCGATCTTTTGCAATTGCTGCACAAGCGCATGCTCCAGGTCACTGGCATACTGGGTGATGGCCCTCCTTATGAGGGACTTGCTGTTCACCCACTCGATTACCAGCGTCACGCCCACGGAGAATCCATGGGTATATCCAATATGGTAATACTTAGAACCTGGCAGCAGGAAACCGTCGTTGGGCTCCAGGGTAAAAGTCTCTCCCCTGGCTTTGAGCGCGTCATTGGGATAGTCAAATTCTTTGATGTCCGGGACCTCACTTTCCAGCCACAGAAAGAGATCTTTCGGAGCCGGACCCAAGTGGTAATGGAGGACTGTTCCGTCCAGGTCATCGCCGTCGTCAATATGGATCCCAAACGGAGTATATTTATAGTCGCCGATAAAAGTGACGCATTCAAACGAAACCGCATTGTTTTGCCTGGAAACCGGGAGACAGACATCATCCATAAGGGCTTCCACCAAACCCTCATCAAAGCGTTCACAACGGTTAATGATCAATAGGAAATCTTTTCCTCCCAAGGCATCCTTGTACCACTCCTCCACGGTATCGTACTCCCAAGGCCGGGTATTAAATACCTTTTTCCGGGAATGGGAATCGTGCTTGCCGTCTACATACACCCGGGCAGCTGCCTCCAGGACCAGTTCATCACCGCATTTTACCAAAGAGGATATTATGTTTAGAACATCCTTCTGATCGACGCGGGTATTCTTTACGTACTTTTCAAATACCACTGGCTTGCCGACATCCTCGGCAATGGCCTTAAGCATTTCACTCATAAGTTAGTCCCGGATTCTTCTTCAGGCGTCCTCATCTACATCCAATTGGAATTTCTTGCCGTTGATACTTACCTCCATAGAACCTCTGATGTCACGGCGAGGTCCCATAATGTCCAATTGGCTTAAATCATCGGGGTTGACGGTTACCTGCAGATCATTGACATTGATCTGCAAAGCGGAATGAATATCTCGCCTCGGTCCCTTGACATCCAGTTGGGTGATATCATCCGGGTTTACCGTCACCTGCAGGTCATTTACGCTTATGGCCATTGCACCATGTATATCGCGCCTCGGTCCCTTGACATCCAGTTGGGTAAGGTCATCCGGATCGACATTGATCTTCAGATCGTTGACATTGATCTGCAAAGCGGAATGAATGTCTCGCCTCGGTCCCTTGACATCCAGTTGGGTAAGGTCATCCGGATCGACATTGATCTTCAGATCGTTGACCGTGACCCTGATCGGCGCCCCAATATCCCTGCGGGGGCCTAAGACGTCCAGGTAAGTAAGGTCATCTGTATCAACGTATACCTGTAAGTCCTTAACTTTGAGCTCGGTAGAGGTATCATCCTTGAAACTGGATACCAAGTCGTTCAACTTGTCCTGTCCGAATCCTTTGACTTCATCGAGTTGGTCCAGACGGGTAAACTTTCCCCCTGCGCTTGCCCGGGCTTCCAGGATCCGGACGGCTACACTTTCACCAATATCATAATCACGGACTTGATCACCATAACCGGTGCCCCTATTATCTTGTACAAGACCATCGGAGATGTCTTTCCAACCCTCTGCCGAATTCAGAAAATCGATAATGCTCTGAGCGGCCTGAGGGGAAATTCCTTTGTAGTTTAATTTTGACATTTTACAGAAGTATTTTTCAGACAATCTAATTTACTATTTGTCTGGTGAAAATGCAACCAGACAACCATGTTTTTCAGGGCAATCGCATCAAAGTTGTAAGACTTTTTCCAAATATGTACTGTCCCATCCTGCGGATTTTATTGTGGCCTTGATCCCGACCTTATTGCTTTTTTCTTTTTTGAGTAGGTTGAGAGTGGAGCTGCTATATTTGTGTGGACTTTAGGTTTAGTCAAAGATCTATTATCATTACCCTATGTCAATTAAAAGAAAAGTTTACGACAAGGAGTTCAAGATTCGGGCGGTTCGCCAGAGTTACGAGGCCGAAAGCATAGCAGTCCTGGTCAGTGAGCTTGGGATACGTCCGGAATTGCTCTATCGCTGGCGTGGCGCCATGCAGAAAGAGGAGTCCAAGCGGTTCCCCGGCCACGGGAACAAGGCGATGACACC
>JBFGVE010000022.1:0-27135 GCA_041565275.1 Bacteroidia bacterium | reverse complement strand
GTGGATGTTTTTCAAAAGATTCTAAAGATATCTTGCAAAAGCCTGTTGAAGGTCAATTTGAAGTGACCATTACTACAACTGGGGAATTGCAGGCTGTAAATTCCATAGATGTAATAGGACCTCAAGGGGCCAGAAAGGCAGGTATCTATCGAATGAATATTATACGTCTGGTACCAGAAGGAACCTTTGTCAAAAAGGGCGAATTCGTGGCTGAACTGGATAAGTCAGACCTCCTGTCAAAGCTGTCGGAAGTTGAGATCAACCTCCAAAAGTCTCAGGCTCAATATGCTCAGGCAAGACTGGATTGTACCCTGACCCTAATTCAAAGTCGGAATGAAATGATCAATCTCAAGTACGCGATGGAGCAACGAAAGCTAGAGAAAGAAGAGTCAATCTATGAATCTCCCTCAACAATTCGCCAGACCGAGATAGAGTATGAGAAAGCAGAGCGTGCCTTAAGTCAGTCTCAAAACAATTACAAGATCAAAGTTCGACAAGCGACTGCCAAAATGAGAGAGGCAGAAGCAGAATTATCCAAAGAACAAAAGAAATATACTGATATTCGTGGGCTCATTGGGGATTTTACAATATTAGCCCCTAGTAACGGTATGGTGATATATTACCGGGAATACGATGGGAAAAAGCGAACAGTCGGTTCTTCTATTAATCCTTGGAATCCTGAGGTCGCTACCTTGCCTGATCTCAGCAAGATGGAATCTGTGACTTATGTCAATGAGGTTGATATCCAAAAGATCAAGAAAGGACAACAGGTGCGTATCAATTTGGATGCTACTCCCGACAAGGTCTTTTCTGGCGTAGTGACTCAAGTTGCAAATATTGGAGAGCAGCGTCCCAATTCCGATTCCAAGGTATTTGAGGTCAATATCGAGATCAATGAAATCGACTCCATTTTGCTGCCTGCGATGACAACTTCTAATCAAGTAGTGATCAGTTCCATTCCCTACGCACTTTATGTGCCTCTGGAATCAATCCACACCGAAGATTCGCTCACCTTTGTTTACAAGCGGATAGGTAGATCAGTTGTCAAACAGGAAGTCCGTCTTGGATTGATAAATGAAAACCATGCTGTTATTGAGGAAGGCGTCTTGGTGGAAGACGAGCTTTACCTGTCCATTCCCGAAGATACTGACGGCCTCCCGGTCAATCGTCTGGATAATCCTCAATCACCTCCAAGAAATGCTGCAAAAGCTAAGTTATAACCTCTCTCAGGCTCTGGCAGCTATTCTTCAGCGTCCTATGAGGAGTTTTTTGACTTCTCTCGGAATTATTTTTGGAGTAGGGGCAGTAATCGCCATGATGGCCATTGGTCAGGGAGCAAAGCAGGAAGTTCTCGAACAGATGAAGATCCTGGGATCTGGCAATCTTATTATCGAACCTGTTCTCATTCAGTCGGATGAGGATTTGAGTGATGAAACAGGCTTGGAAAATGAAAATAAGCGTTATTCACCTGGTTTGAGCTTGGCAGATGCCCGGAGCATTTTGGAAATTGTTCCCGGAGTAACGGGAGTAAGTGCTGAGATTTGGCTGGAAACGTCTTTTATCAGGAAGGGCCGTAAGCAGAGTGGAAAGGTCGTAGGAATTACGAATCGCTTCTTTCAACATCCCTCCTTCGGTCTTGAACGTGGGAAGCTGTTTTCACTAGATCATTTCGAAAAAGCCTCCCCTGTTTGTATTATCGGCAGCGAGGTCCAGGCTAAGCTTTTCCTCCAAGAAGATCCCTTGGGACAGCAGATAAAAGTGGGTAAGAACTGGCTGACAGTTATAGGCATAGCTAAAAGGAGAGGTTTCTCTAAGTCCAGTTTGATAGACCTGGGCATCCGGGACTACAACATGGACGTTTACACTCCGGTAAAAACGATGTTGTTGCGTTATAAGAACAGGTCCCGGGTATCTCCTTACGACATCCAAATGGAAGCGAGGGCCAACTCCCGGGGAAATAAGGATGAGGAAGAGCCTGGTTCTGAATCAAAGCAACCCGCTAATTACCACCAGATCGATCGTTTGGTGGTCTCAATCAACGATGGTATGGACATGTACAGGGTTGCCGATATTATTCGTAGGATGCTCAGAAGGAGACATAACAATGTGGTGGACACAGAGGTCAAGATCCCTGAAGAAATACTCGCTCAAAAGGAAGAAACTACTGAAATGTTTAATTTTGTACTCATCGCCATTGCTGCCATTTCCTTACTTGTAGGGGGAATTGGGATCATGAATATAATGATGGCATCAGTAATGGAACGGATCAAGGAAATCGGAGTGAGGCTCTCCCTTGGAGCCACCAGGAGGGACATTGTTATCCAGTTTCTAAGTGAATCCATTGGGTTATCCCTGGCAGGCGGCACCATAGGGATTTTGGTAGGGTTAGGGCTCAGCTATGGGATCAAAAGCTTGTTCGGAGTGCTCACCATTGTGACTTTGCTGCCAGTCGGGATCTCTTTTTTTGTCTCTGTCATGGTAGGCATCATATTTGGGATCGTTCCAGCTCTTAAGGCTGCTAAACAAGATCCTGCCATTTCACTAAGGAATGAATAGCAATGAACCCTCTAGTTAAAATGAAAGTGAGAAGAACTTCAGTAAACAAGCTTATTGCCTGGTATGGTCTATTCCTTCTCATCTTTCTTGCCTTTTTTTTAAAGGCATCATCCCAGCGACTATACTCTTTGGAAGAATGTATCTCCCTGGCTCAAGAGAAAAGCCCTGAATCGGCAATAGCTAAAAAAGCATTCGAGTCTGTCTTCTGGGCTTACAGATCTTACCGGGCCAGTTTGAAACCCCAGGTAAGACTGGAAGTTAACTCACCAGGGCTCGTTCGGTCGATCAGTTCAATTATTCAGGATGACGGAACCCAGATTTTCATTCCTCAAAACCAAGCTTCTTCATCTGCGAACCTGACCATATCGCAAGAAATAGCCTCTACGGGGGGGAGTTTGTCCCTGATCTCAGGGTTGAACAGGCAAGATATCTTTGGAACCAGCGGGTATACTCAGTACAATTCCGTTCCTTTTATTCTCAGGTTGAACCAGCCCCTGTTTGGTTTTAACCAGCTAAAATGGGACAAGGCGGTTCAACCGATTCGTTACCAGCGGGCTGAAAAGCGATATCTCGAGGCGATCGAAGACATTTCAATAGATATCTGTGGAAAATACTTTGACCTTTACATTGCTCAATTACAACTGGAAAATGCCCGTCTGAACGAGCGCATCAACGATTCCATCCATAAAATCTCTCAAGGACGGTTCAGAGTCGGTAAGATTGCGGAGAACGATCTCTTGCAAACGGAATTGGCCGCTCTTAATGCCAAGGCATCAGTTAAGGATGCACAATTGGCGGTAGAGAAAGGAAGTACTGACTTGGCCATAACATTGGGCCTTCCGGAAGGTATGTCCTTTGAGTTGGTTCCACCAAGGGAATTAGAACGCGCTGAGATCGATGTAGATTTTGCCGTTTCTCAGGCAATCAATAACCGGTCGAATACTTTGGATTTTGATCTTCGACAAATTGAAGCAGACCGTCAGTTGGCCCAAGCCAAAGCCAATGCGAGGCTTGCTGTAAATATCAATGCTTCTTTTGGGCTGAATCAGGCGGGAGCAACTCTCAGCGATGCCTATTCATCGCCCCTTGATCAGCAATCAGCTTCTATTGGGTTTGTTGTTCCTATCTTACAATGGGGTAGGGGAAGGGCGAGCGTAGAGTCTGCAAATGTGGAAGTTGAACGAGTAGATGAGCAGATCCAATTGGATATGCGGCGGTTGCTTCGTGAATTAAGGTTTCAGGTCTTGGACTTTATGCAACTCCAAGACCAATTCCTGCTGGCGAAGAGGTCTATGGATATAGCTATGCGCAGATTTACAGTGGCAAAAAACCGCTACCTGATAGGGAAAATTGACATCACCAACCTTCAAATCGCCCAAGGAGAAAGCAATTCAGCTCGAGATTCTTATTTCAGGACTTTAAAGCAGTACTGGCTGTCCTACTACCAACTCCGCCGGTCTACCCTCTACGATTTTGTATCAGATATTCCACTTATCGTTCCCGATCTGTCAACAGACTAACCTTGTCATCTGATGAAATTTGCCTGTCAGTCCACATTTCCAGCTAGACCAGAGTATTATTGATTCCGGCAGTACGCTTGTAATCTTCCCAGAGGTAGAAGTGTAAAAGTGCATTGGCAACTGTACTTTCTTGCATGGCTTCCTCTCTTGTGAGCACCTTGGTTCGGATAAATTCTCCTTCCGTACCATGGCCCAGCGAATTGTTGTCCAGTTTCTGGATCTCTGCCTTGCTCATTTCCAAGCGGACTGCAAAGAAATAACCACCTTCATCGATCAGACCTGGGGAGGAGTAAAGGATTTTTTTATTCAGTACGATCAATTGATCTCTGGTGATTTCGATACCTGTCTCTTCCCGAACCTCAGCGATCCCCGTTTCAAAGGGATCAGTGGTGGAATCGATCATTCCAGCCGGGTGTTCCAGCATGTAGGCTCCGGATGCTACCCTTCGCTGACTGACCATTAGAAACTTTTCCTCCCCTCTTTCCTTGTCGAAAAGGCTGACAAGCACCCCAACAAAGTGTCCTCTCAGAAGTGCAATCGGTAGAAGAGGCTCCCCGATGGAGTCCACTGCATCTATCTTGATCATAGAGAACAAAACATCACCATTTCTCTTGCGAACAGTATGCAGTTCTTCCAGAGCTCTGATTTCCAAACCATTTGCCTTTAGCGACCTCTCCCAATTCCTGTATTTCAGACTGTCTTTCAGATCCTGCATTTCACAAAGATAAATGGCTTGTTTGAAACTTTGCCTCCCCATCCGAGGTTTGCTAAATTGCCCCAAAGAAAGACAGATGGATAAGCATATCACAGAATTGAACGGAAAGATATTTTACTTTTCGGTTTGGGCGGTCATTACCCTGTTGCTGGTGTTGCTTTTTATCAGATATTATCGCTTAAAAGCAAAAGAAAAATGTGCCAATTGTGGGAAGGCTTTAACTGGGGTCGGTAAGTACCGGGATGTTTATCAAGGGATGCCTACCACCTTTTGCAGTTCCAACTGTGCTAACCGATACCGGGAAAACGGAGGCTCTTTGCCGGCCGAGCAAAGACAAGTCCCCGATGCTGGAGAAATGATCGACCGGTCAAAATGATTTTTTTCAGAGCTTGAGCTTTCCAATCACTGAGCAGCGGTCGAAGACATATTCTCCATGGGGTGCATCCTCAAATTCTTCTGTAAGGTCCTGTCCGGCCATGTTTCCGTAATGCAGCCCATCTCTCCACATCTTACTTCGGGTAACATCGTAGATTATGCCTTTGTAAGCGACCCAAATCTCATCTCGGTCTTGTCCATTCCGGAGAGCCAATTGGCCAAGGGTATATTCAACAAGAGGGATATCCAAAATTCACAATATTTATACAGCAGCGTAAATTTGGAGACAAATTATGTTTATACCTATCCCTGAAAGCCAAATTTGATCATTCAATTGAGCTTGATTTATTGAGTTTGACGCAAGGGGATACTCCGAAGTGACATGAAGGAATCTTTAGCGCTATTGATTTCCCAATTGAACAAATTCAGGATTTGTGTATCTTGGGATCGGTATATATCTCAGAGAAGCATTCTTTAAGGTAAAGTAATCCTATAAGATAATTTATGCCGCATTCGGTCATCGTCATTGGGGCTGGCTTTGCCGGTATTTCCGCAGCTACCAGCCTTGCCCAGAAGGGGTACCAGGTAAGGGTATTGGAGAAAAATTCCATGGCCGGAGGCAGGGCACGTGTATTCAATGCCTGTGGTTTCAAATTTGACATGGGCCCCTCCTGGTATTGGATGCCAGACGTGTTTGAAACTTATTTCAAACAGTTTGGCAGACAGCCTTCGGATTATTACGATCTAATTCGCCTGGATCCATCTTACAGGGTCTATTGGGGTGAAAATGATTACTGGGATATCCCTGCTGAGATGGCAGAGATAGAAGCACTGTTGGAAAAAGCAGAACCAGGCGCAGGTACCAATCTGAGAGAGTTCCTTGCCGAAGCGTCCTACAAATATGAAGTAGGGATCAACGACCTGGTGTATAAACCGGGGCGGTCGGTTCTAGAATTCGCCGACTGGAGGGTGGTCAAGGGCGTATTTAAACTGCACTTGTTACAGTCTTTTGCCAAGTATGTCAGGAAATATTTCTCTGATCCCAGGATACTTAGCTTGCTAGAGTTTCCTGTTTTGTTCCTTGGTGCCAAGCCAAAAGATACGCCAGCTCTTTACAGCTTGATGAACTATGCAGATATGGAATTGGGTACTTGGTACCCCCCGGGTGGTATGCATGAAGTCGTGAGAGGAATGCAAACCCTTGCACAGGAGATGGGAGTTGAATTTCTTTTTAACTCTGAAGTGAAGGAGATCCGGGTAACCAACGGTACCGCAAGTGAGATAGTGATCGCTGATGGAGGAACTTACAAAGCTGACATCATAGTAGGTGGAGGAGATTACCACCACATTGAGCAACATTTGTTGCCAGAGAAATCCCGTAAATACACCGAATCTTATTGGGAGAAGAGGACCATGGCTCCTTCGTGTCTGCTTTTTTATCTGGGCATAGACAAGCGGTTGAAGAACCTTCGGCACCATAATTTGTTCTTCGACAAGGATTTTGATAACCATGCGGTAGAGATTTACGATACGCCCCAGTGGCCATCTAATCCATTGTTTTACGCCTGTGTTCCATCCGTAACCGATCCCACCGTAGCTCCTAAGGGCATGGAGAACCTATTTTTGTTGATGCCGGTAGCTCCGGGACTGGAAGGGGACCAGGCATCTGTAAGGGAAAAGTATTATAAAATCCTCATGGAACGTTTAGAGCATGTGACTGGGCAAAATGTAAGGGACCATGTTGTTTTCAAGCGCAGTTACGCCCACAGCGATTTTGTGTCGGATTACCACGCCTTCAAGGGAAACGCGTACGGATTAGCTAATACGCTCCGTCAAACTGCTATCCTGAAACCCTCGCTCAAAAGCAATAAAGTCCGCAATCTGTACTACACAGGTCAGTTGACTACACCCGGCCCCGGTGTTCCTCCCTCTTTGATATCCGGGACTGTTGTAGCCAGAGAAATTGAAAAAGAATTCAAAAACGCCTGAGTATGAAAGCCCTCTTTGACGATGTTTCCGCCCAATGCAGTAAAATGATAACGAAGTCATACAGTACTTCGTTCTCATTGGGTATTCGCTTTTTGCACAAACGATTCCGGAATCCAATTTATGCAATCTATGGGTTTGTACGTTTTGCAGATGAGATTGTGGATACCTTTCACGACTACAATAAGGAGGAGCTGTTTCGAAGATTCCGCCAGGATACCTATTTAGCCCTCGAAGAAGGGATTAGCCTCAACCCTGTACTTAATTCTTTTCAGGATACGGTAAAACGGTTCAATATCCCACTGAAGTTGATCGATACTTTCCTGGAAAGTATGGAGATGGACCTGGAAGAGCGAAAGTATGACCAGACCGAGTATGAGAAATACATCCTGGGTTCGGCAGAAGTGGTGGGTTTGATGTGTCTTTATGTCTTTGTAGATGGTAACCAAAAATCTTACCAGCACCTGGAATACAATGCGATGCGACTTGGAAGTGCATTTCAAAAGATCAATTTCCTCCGGGATATCCAAGCGGATTATCATGAATTGGGGCGGACCTATTTTCCTGGAGTTGAGATGGAGCACTTCGATCAAAATACAAAAGCTGAGATAGAAGCGGATATAGAAAAGGATTTTGAAGACGGGTATGCTGGAATCATCCAACTACCAAAGGATGCCCGATTCGGGGTGTATATGGCTTATAAATATTATCAACGTCTGTTCAGTAAAATTCGCTCTCTGCCTCACAATCGGATCATGGCGGAACGGATCAGGATCCCAAACCAGCGGAAATATGCCCTCTTTGTAGGATCTTTACTCCGCCACCAATTCAATATGCTCTAAATTGATCCCTCCTGAATTAATTCCTCATTTTTTACAGATAGCAATGAGTTCATGGTAGAAGAATATGTGGTACTGGTTGACGAGAAAGACAATGTGATCGGTACTATGGAGAAGATAGAGGCACACCGCAAAGGCGTTCTTCACCGAGCATTTTCCGTTTTTGTTTTTAATTCTGAAGGCGAATTGATCCTCCAGCAGCGTGCTGTCGGTAAATACCATTCTCCCGGATTGTGGACCAATACATGTTGCAGTCATCCTCGCCTGAACGAGGAGTTGGAAGGTGCGGCCCATCGCCGCATGCAGGAGGAAATGGGTTTTGATTGCCCATTGACATATGGGTTCAACTTTATCTACATGAAGCAAGTTGGAGATTTGATTGAGCACGAACTGGATCATGTTTGGCTTGGATTCTCAGACAGCGAGCCTGTTCCCGATCCGGATGAAGTTCAGGGTTGGCAATACATGACACCACAGAAGATCAGAAATAAAATAGATGATCAACCGGAAATCTTCACGGAATGGTTCAAAATATGTTTCGAAGAAGTGAACAAGCATTTTGAGGCCATGCGAATGTCAATTCCACCAAATTCATAACCAGATGCACAAGGCCGTAGTCATCGGGGCAGGTATTGCTGGTATAGCAGTAGCTATCCGGCTGGCCGTAAAGGGCTACCAAGTTGAGGTGTTCGAAGCCAATTCCTATCCTGGCGGTAAACTCAGTACTTTCGAACAGGATGGCTTCAGGTTTGATGCCGGTCCATCTCTTTTCACAATGCCCCACCTAGTCGATGATTTGTTTAAGCTCGCAGACAGAGACCCTGCTGATTATTTCCGTTATCGACCCTTAACAAATGTCTGTAATTACTTCTTCCCTGATGGGATCGAAATCCATGGAAAAGGAAATCCTAAAGATTTCGCTGCCGAAGTCAAGACCAAGTTGGGGGTGCCTGAAAAGGTAATATTGGATTATTTCAACAGGTCTGAGATGAAGTACCGTAAAACAAAGGGTGTTTTTCTGGAGAGGTCGTTGCATAAGTTTGGTACCTATCTCAAAAAGGATACCATTATCGGCATCTTCAATTTATATCGATTAGGCCTCTTTCACAGTTTGGCTCAGGAGAATGAAAAGCGACTGAAGCACCCTAAACTGGTTCAGTTGTTCAATCGTTACGCTACCTATAACGGATCCAATCCTTATTCAACTCCCGGTATCATGAGTATGATACCTCATTTAGAACACGGGGTCGGAGCCGCCTTTCCTGTTGGCGGAATGCACGCTATCACCGAATCTCTGGTAAAATTGAGTAAGGACCTTGGGGTCAGGTACCGGCTTAGTCAAAGAGTGGAAAGGATCGTTGTGGAGCGGGGGAGGGCTAAAGGAGTACAGATCAAAGGAAATTTGGCTGAGGCTGATCTGGTAGTGTCAAATGTGGATATTTATGCGGTTTACCGGAAGCTAATGCCAGAGCAAAAGGCACCCGAAAGAATATTAATGCACGAGCGATCCTCCTCAGCCTTGATTTATTATTGGGGAATAGACCCGTTTGGAGCAAATGGGGCCTCCGCTGCTGACACCCAAGGGCCGTTTTCAAAACTGGATTTGCACAATATATTTTTCTCATCAAATTACGAACGAGAGTTCCGGGAGATCTTTGAAGAAGGGACCGTGGGAGATGATCCGACTGTTTACATCAACATTACTTCCAAATACGAGCCCCAGGATGCTCCTGGCGGAATGCAAAACTGGTTTGTTATGGTCAATGTACCCAGCAATCAGGGGCAAGATTGGGAACATCTCCGTCGTCATACCCGTCAGTGTGTGATCAACAAAATTTCCAGTATGCTCCGGGTAGAATTAGAGTCCCATATCGTCACCGAAAATTACCTTGATCCCGTCAGGATCGAGGAGCGTACCGGCAGTTACCAAGGAGCACTTTATGGAGCTAGCTCTAATGATCGAATGGCTGCATTCTTCCGACACGCTAATTTCTCCCGCAGGATCAGAGATCTTTATTTTTGCGGTGGGAGTGTGCATCCAGGTGGAGGAATTCCTTTGTGTTTACTGTCGGCGAAGATTGTTTCAGACTTAGTAGGTCCTTCGGCTGGGTCGATGGCGGCTGGTTCATAGCACTAAATGGAAAGAAAATGCTCGTTTAATGATGAGTGAAACTTTACAGAAATACCGTGACTTGTTCCCTCGTTACAGAGCTAACTTTAGTTTTATTATTTTAGTCATTGTGTATTTTGTGGGGATCATCGGTTTGCAAACGGATTTTTCAGACTGGTTTTTGGCGGCAACCCCCATTACGTTGCTCCTGAGCGCAGGTGTCTTGCTGTGGAATCATTCCGATTGGAACCTTGCATTCGTGACAGTTGTTGGTTCCTGCCTCCTGACAGGCTATTTTGTAGAAGTTGCTGGTGTTGCTACAGGACTTGTTTTTGGAGAATATCGGTATGGAGTTACTTTGGGACCACGGTTACTTGATGTTCCCCTGATCATTTCGGTCAATTGGCTTCTTTTGGTATATTGTACAGGAAGCATTACAGCAACGATCCGTTGGCCAGGATTCATTAAAGCAGGTATTTCGGCAGCGCTCATGACTGGTTTGGATCTCCTTATCGAACCAGTCGCTATGAGCCTTGATTTTTGGCAATGGCAGGATGGGATTATTCCCTGGCAGAACTACATAGCTTGGTTTGTGGTCTCCTATGCCTTGCTGCTTTTGTTTCATTATTTGGATTTCAAAAAACAAAACAGACTTGGATTGGGTATCTATGTCATCCAGATCGTCTTTTTTGGCACCTTAAACATGATGCTTTGAATTATGCAGTTAGTAATCAGTGTTTTAGCCTTGATTGGCACCTTCCTCTTCATGGAATTTGTGGCGTGGTTTACCCATAAGTACGTGATGCACGGAATCCTCTGGATTCTTCACAAAGACCACCACCAGAAAGAACCAGGATTTTTTGAAAAGAACGATAGCTTCTTTCTCATATTTGCTGTCCCATCATGGCTATTGATCATGACCGGAATGATGGGAGGATTTGATCTCAGGGTATGGATAGGGGCAGGGATCGCCCTTTATGGGATTACTTATTTCCTGGTCCACGATGTTTTCATTCATCGCCGCTTCAATTGGCTAAAACGCACCGACAATGCTTATTTTCGTGCCATTCGTAAAGCCCATAAAGTCCATCACAAACACCTGGGAAAAGGCGAAGGCGAATGCTTCGGCATGTTGATCATCCCTCTCAAATACATCCGGGAATCAAAAAAAATGGCCAACAGAGCCTAAAATGTACGTTTACCTTTATTTGCACCTGTTTACTCTGGCTTTCCCGCTAGCCCGAAGCTTTGAGCGTAGGTTGCAATACTGGAAAAAGTGGAGAGCTCTCTTTCCCAGTATTCTAGTAGGACTTGCGGTTTTCGTTATTTGGGACATCTTTTTCACTGAAGCCGGATTCTGGGGTTTTAATCCCAAATATCTTGTCGGAGTGAATCTCTTTGGACTCCCGATTGAGGAATGGTTTTTCTTCGTTACAATTCCTTTCGCGTGCGTTTTTATTTACGAAAGTGTCATTTACTTTATCCCACAAGATGTTACACGAAAGGCAAAAATGCCAATTGCCTTGATTCTGATGGCTGGTTCTCTGGTAATGTCCACTGTATTCTGGGACAAGTGGTACACGACCACGGCATTCGGATTCTTGGCACTCATGCTGGCTATCAATATTTTCGTCTTGAAAAGCCCTTGGATAGGAAGATTTTTCATCGCCTGGGCAATTGCTGCTATTCCATTTATCCTGGTCAATGGAGTATTGACTGGTACCTGGATAGAGGGTGAGGTTGTCTGGTACAACAATGAGGAGAACCTCGGTATGCGATTCGGGACCATTCCCTTTGAAGATTATTTTTACGGAATGGGATTGTTGCTCCTTGACGTTACTATTTACGAGTTGCTACTCAACAGGTGGCCAAGAAGCAAGAAACGTACAGAAGAATCTAGCCTGCATCAGTAGATCTTTGATTTGTTTTACCACTGTTGCAAAACCTTCCATCCTATTCCCGGTTACAAATTAAAGATGAAACTATCGATCTCCAGCCACGCATGAACATTGGTATTGTCTGTTATCCCACCTATGGTGGAAGCGGTGTGATCGCCACCGAACTGGGTAAATCTCTTGCTCAGCGGGGACACACGGTACATTTCATTACCTACAGTCGTCCCATCCGATTGCCGTCCTTTACTCAAAACATTAATTTTCACGCAGTTCAGGTACAGGAATATCCCCTTTTTGAATACCCCCCCTATGAATCTGCATTGGCTTCTACTATGACCGATGTAGCTATGTACCAGGACATTGATCTTTTCCATGTACATTATGCCATTCCCCATGCCTCGGCTGGTGTCATGGCCAGGGAAATGCTGAGAGACTTAGGGAAAAACGTTCCTGTCGTGACCACTCTACATGGAACAGACATCACACTAGTTGGAAAAAATAAAAGTATGGAATCGGTGGTGGCCTATGCCATTAACCAGAGTGATGGAATCACTGCTGTCTCAGATTTCCTGCTCCGAGCCACTTATGACGCTTTCAAGATCAACAAAGAGATTGAGGTAATCCCTAATTTTGTGGATACTGAACGATTTTCCCGCCAGAATAAGGAGCACTTCCGGAAGATCGTCGCCCAAAACGATGAAAAGATCATCCTTCATACATCAAATTTCCGCAAGGTAAAACGTGTAGAAGATGTCATCCGTTCGTTCATGCACATTCGGAAAGAAATTAATGCAAAGCTACTTATGATCGGAGACGGTCCTGAGCGGGCCATGGCAGAAGCGACTTGCAGAGAGCTAAAACTTTGTAGAAATATTGTCTTCTTGGGCAATCAAGATCCCGTAGAAGAATTGTATTCCATAGGTGACCTCTTTCTGATGCCATCTGCATCAGAAAGTTTTGGCTTATCAGCTCTGGAAGCCATGGCTTGTGGTGTCCCAGTCATTTCGTCCAATGCCGGCGGACTTCCGGAAATAAATCAAAATGGTGTTACTGGGTTTACGTGTGATGTTGGTGATGTCCAATGCATGGGCCAGCGTGCTGTCCAGGTGTTGAGCGATACACATCGTTGGAACGAATTTTCCTTAAACGCTAGAGAAACTGCAATGAAATATTCTTTAGATGCGATAATACCTTGCTACGAAAGGTATTATAAGCGCATTCTGGACGAAAGCAGAAGCCACAAACAGCTTCCTTCATGATTATATTCAAATTCATAGCTGCAGTCTTCATTTTCATGTTCTGCCTTTCTGTTTTCTTTCGGCTTTTTGGAAGGCCGATCATACGCTACTTGGTAAAAGTTTTAGCGAAGCGGGCTCAGGCGGATCTGGACAGAAGAGCAAGGAACTATGACCAGTTTGTTGATGATCACAACCCATTTGAGGACAGTATCTATGTAGATGACGGCGTAAAAGTCTCCGTCAGGCGAGGACAAAAGGAAAAGGAAGAGAAATCAGGTATAGACCTTGAGGTGATTGAAACCGTTGAATACGAAGATATAGATTAACCTTCAGTTCCAAAAAATCTCCACCTTTGGACACCGCTTTTCGAAAGTTCTTAGCTCCTCTTTTGGAACTGCTGTACTTCCCAATCCTAGCCTACTCAGACAAGGAAAAGCTTCCAACCCCTTCAAGCTGCGAATAGGGTTGTAAGAGAGGTCTATGCTTACCAATGAATTGCTTGCAATTTCGGGAATCTCCCAGAGCCCTAATCTTTGCAATTCTATTTCTTCCAAGGCTTCCATTTGATCCAGCCCTTTCAATCGCTTCACCTGTGATCCATTTTTGATGCTAAGTTGCTTCAACTTTTTTAGGGGAGGGAAATAAACGATTTCTCCCATTCTCTTAGCATTAAGCCGGAGAGATTTCAAAGCAGGACTTTGGGAAAGTGGGGCAAGGACTAAAGGATCCGCCGGATTTGCGGTTAATATGCACAGATGAGCCAGCTCTTGCAGAGGTTCCCAATCTGAGATGTAGCAATTGGAAAGGTATAATTCCTCAAGGTTTTCACACTGAACCAGTGTCCTTAGATCCTTTAGGGTACGGTTCCCTGAAGCAGTCAGAACCTTGAGGGCAGGCAATTCCGGCAAATGGTCAAGGCTTGAAAGTCGGTTGAAAGAAATGTGTAGTTCCCTGAGCGAAGGGATTACCGGTAACCCTTTCAAGCTTTGCAATTCATTCAGAGACAGGTCTAGGAATTGTAGTTTTTCCAATCGTGGAAAACCCTTCAGATCCCGAATGCAGTTTTGGCTCAGATTCAGACGTTTTAGTTTTTCAAGCCTTGGGAGTCCTTGTAAGCTTACCAATTTGTGCATTGAAATAGACAATTCCTCTAAGTCAGGAAAGGCACTTAAACCTGCTATTGAAACAAAACGGAATTCATGATCCTTTTTGATAAGAGCATGATCAAGGCAAAGGTCAACCACTCCTTCACCAGAGCTGTTGCTCAGTAAAATGGAAACGTATTCTTCCATAGATCCAATTTCAGGCTTTCCAACTGAATTGGCAAAAAATCAAGTATCTTCGTCGCATGATCTTTCCTGAAGAAGAGACCTCTGAAGGTGGGTTTCTCACCACCTCAGCAGAAAGAGAGCCCCTAGTTATGGCACGGGGAATTCATAAATGGTATGGCAGCTTACATGTTCTGAAGGGTGTGGACCTAGACCTTTTTCCGGGGGAGATCGTGAGTCTGGTTGGAGCTTCGGGAGCAGGGAAAAGTACTTTGCTCCAGATTCTAGGCACATTAGACAGTCCTAGTCAGGGACAGGTTTATTTTGAAGGGAACCCCATATTGACCTTGAAGTCCACCGAAAAGGCGCGTTTCCGTAATGAGAAGCTAGGATTTGTATTTCAATTCCATCACCTGTTACCGGAATTCAATGCCAAAGAAAATGTGGCACTTCCCAGTTATATTTCTGGGAAAGACAAAAAGTCAAGCGACAAACGTGCCATGGAGTTGCTGGACTACCTGGGATTGGGAGACCGATGGAACCACAAGCCAGGAGCCTTGTCAGGAGGTGAGCAACAACGGGTTGCTGTGGCCCGTGCTCTGATTAACAAACCTCGCCTGATCCTTGCTGATGAACCAACAGGAAACCTTGACTCTGCTAATTCTGAAAAGCTTTACGACCTCTTTACCCGATTGGCTAGAGATATTCAGGTCGCTTTTCTGATTACTACGCATAACGAAGCCCTCGCCAGATCTGCTGACCGTAGTCTCCGCATGAGGGATGGGATCGTAGTCGGGGAGGTAAAAGTTTAGAGGCTATGCCTATACCAATTGAAATCTTGCGAAATTACTGGGGGTACCTACAGTTTCGCCCTCCACAAGAAGAGATCATTCGATCTGTTATCTCCGGATATGATACATTTGCCCTTTTACCAACTGGTGGCGGTAAATCGGTATGTTTTCAAGTTTCCGGTCTGGTCAGAGGAGGGATGACCCTGGTGATCTCACCCTTGATTGCATTGATGCAAGATCAGGTCAGGACCCTAAAAGACCTTGGGATTTCGGCTACTTATATCAACTCCAGCCTATCCCGTCGGGAGATTGACCGTAAGTTACAGATGGCTATGGATGGGAAGTTTAGGTTTCTTTACCTTGCTCCCGAACGTCTGAATACCGAAATTTTCAAAGCTAGATTGGGACGTATGGATGTGCGGTTGATCGCTGTTGATGAGGCTCATTGTATCAGTCAGTGGGGTTATGATTTCCGGCCTTCTTATCTGCGTATCATTGAGCTTCGAGAATGCCTTCCGAAGATCCCCATAATTGCCCTGACAGCCACTGCCACTCCCGCAGTGGTAGAAGATATCAGGAATCACCTTAAAATGCAGGAAGGGAAGGTTTTTCGCAAGAGTTTCCGCCGGAATAACCTGCATTATAAAGTGATCCCTACTGAAGATGTGTCCAATCGAATCTTAAGATACATTCAAAATAAGCGGGGTAAGGCGGGAATTGTCTATGCCAGGACCCGAAAACGAACAGTTGCTCTTGCCAACCTCCTTCAAAGGGAAGGTATAGAAGCGCAAGCCTATCACGGAGGGATGACCACGGCTGAAAGATCCAAGGCTCAGGCGGCATGGATCAGCAATGAACGACCGGTAATTGTCGCTACCAATGCCTTCGGGATGGGGATCGACAAGTCGGATGTTCGTTTTGTTCTTCATCTCAATCTTCCTTCTGATCTGGAAAGTTATTACCAGGAGGCCGGGAGAGGGGGAAGGGACGGGCAGCCCGCAGAGGCAATCGCTTTTGAAAACGAAGAAGACTTGGCAGAGTTGAAATCGTGGGTAAAGGAGAAGTATCCTACCTGGGAACAATTAAAGTCCCATTATCAGATATTATGCAACCATTTTGGTATTCCTAATACCACAGTTCCCGGCAATGTTTTCCCTCTAGACCTCAAGGTAATCGCAACTACATTTCAGGTGCATCCCGTCCGCTTTTACAATTCGGTTCGCTTATTAGACAGGGAAGGACAGATTTCTTTCAATGACCACCTGGATGACTACGGCTGGGTAAAACTAAATGTAGGTCCGAAGGACCTAATGGCTTACAAGGATAAATACCCGGACTATGCATGGTTAATGGATCTTCTCCTCAGGCAGTTGGGTGGAGAACTCTACTCTTATACTATGCGGTTCCTTCCCTCTGTGATGACAAGAGTAGGAGGATTGACAGATGCAGAACTGGAAAAGGGACTGCAGACATTGAAGAGAAGAGGTATTATTAGTTATCGTCCCCCATTGTCTTTTCCGAGTGTTCGGTTTCTCAGACCAAGGCATGTTCTGGATAAGCGGGAAGTGGGATGGGATAAATACCAGTTTCTCAGCGAGCAATCTATATACCGGTTTGAACAAGTAAAAGCATATGCAAAGACTCCATCAAAGGTATGCCGTGCTTGGTTCCTTGAAACTTATTTTGGAGAATCTGGTACCGGGGATTGTGGAGTCTGCGACTACTGCCTCGCTCAGGAGTTCTCTGGGAAAATGGCCTCATGGGAAGAGATCAGGAAACTACTCCTTGACCGGGAATTGCCATACTGGGATTTGGTCAATGCTATGACTGAGGGGACTGAGCGACAGCGGAGAGATCTAATACGGCAATTGTTGGACAAAGGTTGGTTAGTCATGAAACCCGGTCAAGTGATGGGTTGGAAAACTGCCTGAAGTTGACTCTTTTTCACAGTTTGGGTAGCAATAACTACTTTTTCTCTGCTTAAATGAAAAAGCGAATTATTTTATCAGTTACCAATGACCTTAGCAGTGACCAGCGCGTCAGCCGCATTTCGACGACCTTGCATGAGAATGGTTACGATGTATTGGTGGTAGGGAGAAAACGACGAGTATCTGTTGCCCTGAAGCCAAAACCTTACCAGGAACATCGACTTCGTTTATTTGTCGAAAAAGGGCCTTTGTTTTACCTAGCCTTTAATGTTAGGTTATTTCTCTTTCTACTTACCCGGAAAGCAGATATCTACTGGGCCAACGATATGGATACTCTTCTGGCTACCGCTCTGGCGGCAAAAATCCAAAAGAAGCGTCTATTTTATGATTCTCATGAGTATTGGACCGAAATACCAGAGCTGATCCATAGGCCAAAGGTTAGGAAAATATGGTACTGGCTGGAGAAGCGCCTATTTCCCAAAGTTGATAAGGCAATGACGGTTAATCAGAGCATTGCAAATATCTACTCAGAAAAATATGGGAAGCCTGTCCATTCCATCCGCAATCTCCCTTTTTTAAAGCCACCTTTCGCTAAAAGAAGGGAGCCAGGTCGAATTCTCATCTATCAGGGAGCTTTGAATATCGGTCGTGGATTGGAATTGATGATTGGAGCTATGCCTTTTTTGCCGGGGTACTATTTACAGGTCTTGGGTAGTGGTCCATTGGAGGAAGAACTGCGGGATTTGGTATCTCTGGAGGGAATGCAAGACAGAGTCCAGTTCTATGGCTTGGTGCCGTTTGAAGAATTGCATGCCATTACTCGAAAAGCAGCATTGGGCTTGAGTATAGAAGAAGACATGGGTAAAAGTTATCATTTTGCCCTACCTAATAAATTATTTGACTACATCCAGGGAGGGATCCCCGCTTTGGTGAGTGATCTGCCAGAGATGAGGAGGATCATTGAAAACTATCGGGTTGGAGAAGTGCTCTTGCCCAATGAGCGTAGTGGTGAGAAGCTGGCAACCCGTATTAGGAGCATTGTAGAAAGTAAACGATGGTTGGACTATCATCGGGCTGCTCTGATTGGCAGAAAGCAATTGTGCTGGGAGAACGAATGCGGAAAGTTGATGGAAATTATTGAAGAAAGTTAACGTTTATTTGCATATGCTGCGAGATTTCGATCATCAACCGCTCTTTTGAAAGAACCGGACTCTGTAGAGGAGGTTTATCCAAAAGTCATTTTCAGATCGACCAGTTTTCCTTCTTCCGTAACCAGAGTTCTGGCTGGAAACCTTCTGATCAATTCATGTTCGTGGGTGGCCATAATTATGGAAGTCCCAGTGAGGTTGATCGAGAATAAAACTTCCATGATATTGTTGGTCGCGTCGGGATCCAAGTTCCCCGTGGGTTCGTCCGCGAGGACAAGAATAGGGTCATTGATCAAGGCCCTGGCAATTGTGACTCTCTGTTGCTCACCTCCGGACAGTTGATGGGGCATAGATTTGTTCTTGTTCAACAAACCAACCTTTTGCAGCAATTCGTTTGCCTTAGCCCTCATTTTCTTTTTGTCCTTCCAGCCTGTTGCTCGCATTGCGAAAAAAATATTGTCAAGCACATTCCGATCAGGCAACAGTTGGAAATCCTGAAAGACGATACCGAGGGTTCTCCGTAGTTTTGGAATTTGCTTTCGCTTAATAGTACTTATGTCAAAATCTCCCACCCGAACTTTACCAGCCTTCGGGTGAAGGTCAGCGTAAATAAGTTTCAAGATACTGCTTTTGCCAGCGCCTGTTCTGCCGATCAGGTAAACAAATTCTCCTTTTACCATGCTGAAGTTGACTTCACTGAGGACTATCTTGTCTCCATAACCAGTGGAAACCTGACTAAACTCAAAAATCTTTTTGGTGAAGTCTTCACTCATAGATGGAATCGAATGATTTGACTGAATGGAGCATCATTGACAAAATTTTCTAATTCAGGGTAATTCCGTCTGAAAGCTGAAAATCGTCGATCCGAGGTCAGTAAGGATAGCTGTTGATCAAAAAGAAGATCATATTTCCAGTCACGGAACTGAACTCGGTGGGCTGACTTAGAATGAGCGTGAATCTTGAAAATGTAAAGGCAATTATTCAACTGGAAGAAAAAGCAAGTGAGTTAATCAAGAAGAGGAAATATTGTCAGAGCCTAAAGATAAGGAAATATGCTATCAGCTAAAATAAAACGAGTTTTTTTTCCATAAATGAAAATAAATTATAACTTTGTCTGATGTTTCAAGTACCGTAATTTGAAGACAAAACCACCGACGATTTACAAAGATTTCATCACATGATTAAGGTATTAAAAATCTCCGCTGCAGCGGCAATAGTTTCGTTGGGATTCTCATCCTGCAAAGTGTTTCAGGGGGCTGAAGTTGCCTGTTCCCCTGACCCTATTGAAGTCCATGCCGACTCCATTACCATCAAAATATCAGCTGATGTACCACCTAAATCTGGTATGAGGAAAGGTGGTACTTATGTAGGTGAAGGTAAAATAGGTGAGGTCTCCCAAGGAAAAATAGTTTTTTCTTCTGACAGGTATCCCAACTTGAGGAAGATGGGCATCGATACTCAACTCGTTTTTAAACGTCCATATTTTGAAAGGATGGATGGTAATCAGCTTGTTATAAAACAAACCTACGGTCGAAAAGGAAAAACTTATGAACTCCCTGACCTAGAGAATTTGTGTAACTGCTGCATTACCACTTCTTACAATGTTTACGAGGGCAGTTACTTGATCTTCTCCGAGCATAGTTATCAGAAAAAAGTAAAAGTAGAGCGAAATGCTAAGTTCAACTTTCCTAAGAATGTTTTCGCTATTCAGGAGGATCAGTACAGTAAAAGTGACATTACTGCAATCGGTGAATATTTGAAGAAGAAATATATAACTGACAAAGTTGTTATTGAAGGTTTTGCTTCTCCTGAAGGACCTTATGCCCGCAATGTTATGCTTTCCGTAAATCGCTCGAAGGAGGTGCGAATGTGGCTTACCGAGCAATTGAAAGCAGCAGGATACAATAATTATCTGGATTCCACCTTTTTTGATATCCGGGTTACCAATGAGGATTGGGAAGGTTTCAAGAATAGTATTGGCGATAAGTATCCACCAGACGTTACCAATCAGATCATCTCTTTGGTATCTGCTGGTCTTGAACCCGATGATCTTGAGCGTCAAATCATGGCTTTGGTTGGGGGAAAAGATAAAGTGGAATACATTCTTGCCCCTCTTCGCCGGGCTACTATCAGGATGGCTGGTTATGAAGTACGCCGCACAGATGAAGAAATTGATAAAATCGCTTCCGACTTTATACGTGGCAATGGTGCCGACCTAAAAGATACTTTTGGGAAGGAAGAGTGGATGTATGCTATTTCTCGTCGACAGAAAAATTCAGGTAAGCGAGCACTACTCGAAGCCTTTCGAGATGCCTACCCATCTGATCCGCGTCCGTTCAATGATTTGGGTGTGGTAGCCCTTCTAAGCGGTGATCTGGATGCAGGTGCCAACTACTTGGATAAAGCGTACAAACTGAGGAAAAATGATTATGGAGTGTTGAACAATGTAGGCGTAGCCTATCTTAAGCAAGGCAAATATCAGGACGCGAAGGCGATTTTGGAAAGCTCTGTTTCTTTAAATAGTAATCCTGAAGCAAACTTCAACCTGGGCGTGGTTTTGGAAAAGATGGCACGCTACAATCAAGCTGTTGAAAAATTCAATGTTGCTGGTGAATTGTACGGTGCATCATACAACGCCGGGTTAAGTAAACTTCTGATGGGTGACTTAAATGGAGCTAAGAACAGCTTTAACGAGTCTATCCGCAAAAATGGCGATAAAATGGCTGAGCCATACTATGGGCTGGCTGTCGTTGGTGCTCGTAGTAAAGACGCCAGCCTTATGGGATCAAACCTTAAGAAGGCTTGCACCATTAACAGTGAGTACAAGGATAAAGCACGAAAAGATCTGGAGTTTCGTAATTACTATACCAGTGCGGAGTTCAAGACCGCTATCCAGTAAGATAATTCTATTTCAAATGTTTAAAAAAGGCGTCCCACACTGTGGGACGCCTTTTTTAAACATTCACCCGCAAAGGACTTGAATTCGTATAAGCACAACACTTTTTTAATAAAGGGTGCTATTTATTACTTCCTTCGAGGAGAGGAAGAGCGTTTCTTTCTAGGTAAGAACATGCCCAAAAGAACGTAGATAAAGGCAGCTGTACCGCCCGAAATAGCAAAGAGACCAATGAATAACATCCGGATTATAGAGGAAGGAATCCCTGAATGTTCCGCCAATCCACCAGCAACGCCCATAAACACCCGATCTTTATAAGATTTGGAAAGATTTCGATTACGGCGGAAGGTTTCTTGGAGAGGAATAGAAGGGGGAGTAGGATTGCGTTGATAGCTTTCTGCTTCGCGAGCGCTGATATGCCCTGGAGTCTTACGGCGGATTTGCAACAAGGGAAGATTTAGTTTCTTCTTCCTGAATATTTTTCGAAATCCCTTGATCAAACCAAATCCCAGAGCACCAATACCAGCTGTCAGAATATAAGGGATAGCCGCTTTGGCGGATATTACATCCGCCAACCCTAATTTGTCGAGGTTCATCCCGATAAACAAACCTATTCCAGCAAAAATAGAGATTAGTCCTGCAGTTCGGAAGGCACGGTTGTCCTTTTTAAGTTCCTCAGGAGCCTCTTCGGAAATTAGCTCCAAGTCGTCCATCATGCCAGGCATGGAAGTAGACTCGGCAAAATCCTCAAAAGTGTAGTGGTTGACGCTTTCTTGATACATAACTCGTAGGTATACGATTCAGATGGTTTGAGTGTTGCTTGAAAAGTGATAAACTGCAAGTTCAGACACAATATAATCCATTGGAATATCGTGTTCTTCAGTAGGAAGCCCCTCGTCCACTTTTCCCTGTTCTAAACAAAGACCAATTTTCAAGCATTGAGGATTTAACAGTCTGAGAAATCGATCGTAATACCCTTTTCCATAGCCTAATCTATTGCCCTGCATATCAAACCCGAGCATGGGTACTAAAACCATATCCAGTTGCATTGGGAAGATCTTGCGGTGCGGAAATTTTGGTTCAGGTATTCCCCATGGGTTAATTTCCATTTCAATATCGTTTGACAATTCTACATGCCACAAAGAGTTGGTATATGGGTCTATTATTGGGACCACCAGTCTGACATGGTCGTACTTAGATCGAACATAGTCCATATAGTGATGGGTATGTAACTCATTACTTTGCTTGATATGCTGGTAAAGATGGAGATACATTACAGGCTTCATAGAAAAGCGAGCTAACCATTTCTCGAAGACCTGTTTGCTTTTCGAAACAATCTCGGCTTGGCTAAGTGCTTTTCGCTCAGCATTTAGGCGCTTCCGAAGTATTTTTTTCAGGGTAGAGTTATCCATTGTTCAGAATATACATCTCCAGGGCAATATCCCATAATTAGGGTTATAAACTGTTCATATGAATCTAGTTTGAAAGCGGTGAAGTTTAAGATCCGTTCCTGTTTGTATCCATCCGGATAGTGAGTATTCTTTATAGTTTTAATCTTTGCATAAGGTTTCGGGTTGCGGTCTCTAATGGCCTTATCTATCTTTCTTCTGAGTTTATTTCTCAATTGCTTTGCTTTGGCCGCTTGGGCAGCAGCCATTCCAGCCAGAGGTTTGTCGATTCCTTTTACAATGGTAACCAGGCGGTCATAGGCTTGTGAGATATTCGCAAAAGCTTCTTGCAATTTCAAATCATCCCAATTTTGACGAAGGTAAGCGTCGTTCAACTCGTGCAAAGGTTTTTCCAGGTCATGTGTAGAAAATCCAAGGCCCGCTAATTGTTGTTGGGCATCCCAGGAAATAATTGAGGCAGACATCCTTGGGATGAGGAGGGGGTAGAAAACTCCTGCTCTTTCAAAAGCACTTTTCAACTGCATCCAGTAAGCAGTTTCAGCCCAACCACCTATATAAGCTAAATTTGGAAGGAGTATTTCTTGGTAAAGGGGTCTCATACTGACGTTGGGACTAAAATCCCTTGGTTGTGTTCTTATTAAGCGGAGGAGTTCTGTGCGATTGAAATGTAGTTCACCATCCTTGGTAGAGAAACCTCTCCCTGCCGGAACCAACAACCTTCGATCCCCATCTCCCATATAGAATAGATTGAAGTCTCTGGGAAGTACCTGGATCTTATAATTTAACTTTTCCAACTCTCGGCTACTCTTTTGGATCGATGGTCCCATGCCTGTGCCTTCTACTTCTGCCTCCATAAAGGGGATCAGAGTCTGCTTGAAAGCAGTGGAGTCAGCATCAATCACCACCAATCCGTAGCGACCAAACAGTTCAAGGATCAACCTCCTGAATGAAGTAGAGAGGGATTGCCCTGGCTGGAAAAGCCTACGGTAGGGCTCTGGGCAATCCCGAAGAACTTCTTCCATCACAGGTTCAATCAGGTGACGACCTACCGGTCCGCGGAAGCTGCCTGGATAGATAGTCGTTTCAAAGAACCCTGGGTGAAAGTGATTGATCTCTTCCCAATCATGGTCTTCTGAAGCCATCCAAAAAACAGGAACGATGTTATAATCGGGGTATTTTTCTTGGACAATATTGGCGAGTTTTATGGCGGTAGCAATCTTGTAGATCACATACATGGGCCCACCCATCAGAACCAACTGGTGACCGGTAGTAACTGTAAATGTATTTTCCCTACCTAGCAACTCAATGTTCTCCATGGCCTTCGCAGAATGGAAAAATCCGCGGTTCTGTTCCTGTAACTCCCGGACCAACAGTGTGCGGTTGACAGGGAATTCAATCCTGTCGGCAATGATCCGTCCAAAGTCTGCTCCAAGAGGGTAGCGGTAAAAGGGGCGCAACAAATTTGCACCTGAGAGATAGTCGGATTTGACAGATCGATTCACTGTATTCATGGCTGCTTCTTTTTCTGACGGAACCTGTGTAAGGTTTGATCCAAAAGGAATAGAGAAAGAAGCAAAGTGATGTATATGATAAGGATTGGAATAGGGTTCCAAATCAGTAATCCACCAAATATTCCCAACAAGGTCCCCAGAAACTGGATGTAGAGGAGTTGCTGATTGGTAGCCCCACGTATTAGCTTTTCAATTCCGGCTTCATCCAAATGGACCATTTGTTTGTTAAGCAGTTGATGAATGTCAATCCGGTCAAGTATATCATGGACAAGTTGGAAGTAAAAACGTTCAAGATCTGTTTCCTTTTCCTTCAAGAAGACCATCAATTTTGGTATTTCCTGATCTAATTTCTGGATGATCTCAATCACTGTAGCAGGAACACTATCCAAAATATTCCCAATCATCCCTTCATATTCAACTGGGCGCAACCGTCTGTAAGTTTGAAACATAAATCCCTTCAACCCCTTGTTGAGGTTCTCTTTTAACTTTTCATCAATTGCCTGAGTTATTTTCTCCCTGACTTCAGGCTTATTCATGTTCTCTTTGAGATGATCATAGACAATCTGATTGGTTTCTTCGCGAAATTCATCGTCATGTAGCAAATGTTCTGTACCCTGGATCAGAAGCTTATTTACTTTGGGGATAATTCCGGATTCTTGAATGCGGCACCGGATCAGTTCCTCGCTGAGGATATGACGGTGGATACCGGCCGCTAATTGGTAAATGATCCTATCTTTTTGTGCTGGGATGAGGCCTTGACCCCATATAGGACGCCGATGGACAGGGCGAAACAACATATTGATAGCCAGCCAGTTTGTGCCATATCCGATCAGACCTCCAACTGAAATAGCTCTGGCAAGGGCTTCCAGTGGAATTTGATAGCCGAGAATATCAAGGAATTGGTCCGGGCCAAAGTCAAAGAAGAAAGACACTATGAAAACGGCAAGGCAAACATATGGGAGAATCGAAAGGAGTACAACAAAAAAGCGGAAGGGCCAGTTGTAAGAGCGTTGAGTAGGGATAGGCTCTTCGATTGCTCTATCAGATGGTTTGAAGATCTGAGAGAAACTAAAATGCTTCCCGAAGTATTTCTTCAGCATCTGTGAACCATTTCCTTTGTTGGTATCCGGTAACCGTTTAGGAGGTTGCAAGCGTTGTATCTTCAGTTTTTGTTTATGGGATAAATTAACTTCCAGCGACCTGACTCGAATCGAAAAAGGAATTCAAGGCCTCTGTCATGATAACTCCAAACTTTGTAAATGTTCCCGTTCCACTGCCGATTGAATCGATTGTTAGGAAATCCGTACAAGGTAAGGACCCTTCCTCGGTTGGTCTTCCAACCTTCCTGATTAGGTTCCAGAAATAAATCATTGGCATAAAAAATTCTGGAATAATACCGTTCCAAGGGATCCAAGACTTCTTCTAAGTCAGGATCGGCACGCTCTTGCCAGAATTCGATGAACTTGGCGATCTGAATCTCTTCCTCCTTAACATTGATAAGAGCATCAATGAATGCAAACGATGCAATATGGGCCATCTGGGATATAGACATTTCCAAATCTAGGAAAACTTCTTTGAGTCGTTTCCAAGGAAGTACAAAAGAAGTATTCTTCTCAGCGATCAGTGAATCATGTCTATACAGGAATATCTTCAAAAGATAAGTACCCTGCTTCAATTTACTGAGATCAGTTGCACAGGAAAACTGGGCAATGCCATCTTTAAGTTCTATAATTTTGTTCGGTTGTACTGCAGTTGTGTATTGGTTGACCTTCAATAATTCTCGGTTATTCTGTACGGGATGTGGTCGTTGCTGTCGGTACAAATTGGCACGTATTGTTAATAATTCGTCTCTTTGACCGTATATATGGCTCCGGAACTGGATACGATCTGCGATTCCTCCCACAATGTTTCCAACTAAAGGCTGCGGGTCAATTGCCCCTTCCCGTTCTTGAAGTAATACAATATCAGAGATCCAGACCCCTTTTTCAATATCTCGGCATTCGTAAGTAAACGGAGTCAAAAAGCTGCGCCCTGATTTGCGATCAAATATGTCTACGGACCCGACATAAGATCCAGGTGGCAATGAAAAGTGGAATTCCCGGAAAAGAGGATCATTACCAGAAAAAAAATCGAAGCTGCAGTTCTCATAGAACTTATTGGATAAGACGATCTGGTAGTTGATGGGATCCCGGAATTCGATTAAGTAATCCAGGCTGGTCTCAAGCAATCCACTGTCTTCAACGGTGGCCATATCGGGGTCTAGAGACAGAAACAGAGTCGCATTGCTATTGTTATGAAGGATTTGTAGACACTGCGCTTGTATTCCTTTTGTCGATTGGGAGAATGCAGGAGAGATGACAAAAAGAAGATGACCTAATAAAATGAGTGGTATGGCCGTCCAACCAGCCACAGTTACAAGACTACTTCGCCAAATAAATCAAACTCAGTTGCATCATGTATATTGACTTCATAGAACTCACCGATTTTCAGATCCTCTCCAGAAACTAGTACCTCATTGTCTACCTCAGGAGAATCCCATTCACTTCGACCAACAAAATACTCACCTTCGTGGCGATCTATAAGCACCCTGATATTCTGGTCCAGGCGGTTTTGGTTGATTTCCAGAGAAATCTCCTGCTGAGACATCATAATCTCTGCCATCCGGGATTCTTTTACTTCATCAGGAACGTCATCTTCCAAGTTGTAAGCATGGGTATTTTCCTCGTGGGAATACATGAATACTCCGAGTCGTTCGAAGCGCATGTCTTCGACAAATTGGATCAGTTCATCATGATCCTGCTGACTTTCACCAGGATATCCAGAAATAAGGGTGGTTCTGAAAGCGATACCAGGAACTTCCTCTCTGATCCGTTGAATTAATTCATAAGTTTTTTCTCGAGTGGTTCCCCGGCGCATAGAACGAAGTACATTGTCCGAAATGTGTTGGAGG
>JBFGVE010000021.1:0-27372 GCA_041565275.1 Bacteroidia bacterium | reverse complement strand
GATCAGGAGAACGTAAGCATTGCCAAGGTCAGCCCACAGGAGGGTGGGGATCAAAATGGCGAGGAAGATGATGATCCCGCCCATGGTCGGAGTTCCTGCTTTTGACTTGTGGCTTGCAGGACCATCTTTTCGAATGGACTCTCCGATCTGCCGACTCCTAAGGAAACGGATGATCTGCTTTCCTACAAGCAAGGAAATGACCAGGGAAAAGATCAGCGCCATGGCAGAACGAAACGAGAGGTATTTGAAGACCCCGAAACCCGGAATATCTCCTACCGTTTGATTCAGCCACTCAAAAAAGGAGTACAGCATCTAGTGCTCCAATGTTTTAAAGGTTTCTTTCAATATTTCACAGTCGTCAAAGGGGTACCTGACCCCGTTGATCTCCTGGTAAGTCTCGTGGCCTTTTCCAGCTACGAGAATGATGTCATTGATCTCTGCGAGTTGACAGGCCACCATGATAGCTTCCCGGCGGTCAACATTCTGCATTACTTTGCGGCGTGCCGTTACCGGCACCCCTTTGTACATTTCATCAAGAATGGCTACCGGGTCCTCTGATCGGGGATTGTCTGAGGTCAAAATGACCTTTTCAGAGAGTTGGGTAGCGATTTTAGCCATCTCTGGACGCTTGGCCCGGTCCCTCTCTCCGCCACAACCCACTACTGTGATCACTTTTCCTGCACCACCCAGCACATCGCGAATGGTTTGAAGGACATTTCTGAGTGCGTCGGGTGTGTGGGCATAATCCACGATCGCTGTGAATTTCAAGTCGTGGCTGCGAACGGTTTGAAACCGTCCGCCTACTCCCCTTATCTGACTCAGTGCCAGTAAACACTCTTCTTCATCCAGTTCCAATTCCATGGCGGTCCCATAAACCGCCAGCAGGTTGTAAGCATTGAAATGACCGGTCATCCGGAACCAGGCATCATGCCCATTGATCTCCATCTGGATCCCTTCAAAGGTGCTTTCAACGATGCGCCCTTTGTAATCAGTAGCCCGCAGTAAACTGTATCCGACCTTTCTGGCCCTGGTATTTTGCAACATTACTTGCCCATTTTTATCGTCCAGATTGGTCAGAGCAAATGCTGAAGCCGGCAACCCATCAAAAAGAATTTTCTTTGCCTGAATGTATGCTTTAAAGGTCCCGTGGTAATCGAGGTGGTCATGGGTGAGATTGGTGAAAATTGCTCCCGCAAACTTCAAGCCTTCGACCCGGCCCTGTACCAGTGCATGGCTGCTTACTTCCATAAAGCAGAAATCGCATCCCGCATCGGCCATCTTGCGGAAAGTCTGGTTCAGGGATTTAGCATCGGGTGTGGTATGTGTAGCGGCCTGCTCCTGCTCTCCGATCCGTACCACTACGGTTGAGATCAAGCCGCATTTATAGCCCATTTCGCTGAATAGATTGAACAACAAGGTAGAGATCGTTGTCTTGCCATTGGTTCCAGTCACTCCTACCAGTTGCATTTCACCAGCGGGATTACCGTAAAAATTTGCCGCAATAGCAGCAAGCGCAGTATTACTGTTCTTTACCTGTACCCAGGTGACATCCTTTTCTGCATCCGAGGGGATCTCTTCACATATTACTGCCACCGCTCCCGCAGCAATTGCCTTGGGAATAAAACTGTGTCCATCCACACTGACTCCACGACGTGCTATGTAAAGCATTCCCGGGCCGACCTGGCGAGAATCGAAGACAAAGTCGGCGATCTCAAGGCTTAAGTCACCTCGAATTTCTTCTATCGGTGCCTTGTACAATATGTCTTGTAACGTTGGTATCATTCTTCAAAACGGTCCCTGAGGGGCCGGCAGCCAGATATATGAGCGGGGCAGCATTCCCGCAACGGTTAATTAATCCTATCTTAACTTCAGCTCGATCATGGTATCCGGAGTGATCCTGGTACCCGGTTTGATCGACTGGTTGGCCACTTTACCGTGTCCAATGAGCTTGGTCCGTAGGCCCAAACCTTCCAGCAGGGCTAAAGCATCCCGTGAGGACATGCCATTTACATTGGGCACTTTTTCCGGGTCCAATGGAGCTGACCTGAACTCCATAGCGCCATTCTTTTCACCCATCCGGACATAGATTCCCTCGGCTTCGCGCGGTATGGTAGTGTCTAACTCACGGTAGACACGGCTGGCATTTTGCTGATGCACTATCCGGGTGTGCGGAAGTGGTACATCGCCAGGGGAAGTTGCAGCAAACCAGGGAACCATCTCCAGATCTGCAGCGTGGATAGACTGGGCAATCTCGTCGAAGATCGGTGCCGCAACGTTAGAGCCATAATAGGCACCGTTCCTAGGTTCGTCAACCATGATGTAGCAGGTATAACGAGGCGTATCAGCCGGAAAATAACCCGCGAAACTGGCTTGGTAAATGTTCCCCCAAATCTGGAGACTGTCGATAAACTTCTTGGTGGTACCGGTCTTGCCGGCATATTTGAACTTTTCGCTTTTGATATTGGAGGCAGTCCCTTCTTTTACGACCCCTTCCATAAACTTTCGGGCAATCCGAATGCTCCTCTCCGAAGCAATTTGCTCATGCAACACATTCGGCTCGAAACGCTCTACCGTCTGAGAATTTTGACGGATCTCTCGGACAAGCATTGGCTCCATGTACTTCCCATTGTTGGCAACAGCATTGTAAAAAGCACAGATCTGAAGCGGTGTCAGCTGTGTGTTGTAACCAATAGACATCCAAGGCAAGGTGGTTCCATTCCATTCATTGCCGTCTGAGGGACGTGTGATAATCGGTTGGCGTTCACCAACCAAGTGTTTCCGCTGCATGGTCTTTTTCGTCAGGCCAAAGTTCTCCAGATGTTTGAACCAGTTTTGAAGCTTGTCTTTGTAGTAATGGTCAACAAGCTTGGAAATGGCTACATTGCTGGAATGGCGAAATGCATCATAAAGTGTGATTTTTCCCATTTTGATATGGTCTCGCATCACACGGTCATAAAACTGGAGTGTCCCGTCGCCCGTCTCGATCGAATCAGCCGGGTGGACATATCGGTCTTCAAAAAGAGCCAGCACCGAAGCGAGCTTAAAAGTCGACCCGGGCTCAAAGCGAAAAGTGATGACCCGATTTTCATTTTCAGGATAGTTGGCGAGTGCCTTGATCTCTCCGGTCTCTACCTCCATTAAAAGGGCAACCCCAAAATTGGCATTGTGACGTTTAACTCCCTTCTGCAAAGCTTCCTCCACGATATCCTGCATTTCCACATTCAGGGTAGTCACGACATCAGCGCCATCCTGATCTTGATAGCGTATCTCAAGGGGCTTTTCAAATCCTCCGGGCATGCGTTGGACCAGGTACCTTCCATCCTGTCCTCTGAGATAATCGTGAAAAGCAAATTCCAAACCCCGAAGAGGGATTGAATCTTGCTTGCTGTCGAGCAATCCCAGAGTAATTCTCGCCAGGTTGTCAAATGGATAATGACGCCGGTTATTCAACTTTTCTTCCAGCAGTCCACCGCTGTAGGCCGAATTGCGGAGGATGGGCCAATTGTTTACCTTTTCAAATGTTGAGTAGTCCACGAGACGATTTACCACCCGTAAATATTGCCATCCACTGTCCAGTGCAAAGCCAATCTTATCAGCAAAATATTCCTGACTGAAGCGGCCACCTTCACCAAACTCTGCGGACAGCATCTCGGTGAGGGAATCAAATCGAGCTTGGTATCCATCTTCGGTACGATCGATCAAGGCAGGATCGATCGAGAGGTAGTAAAAGGGCTGGCTCTCAGCAAGCACATCACCTTCTTCGGACAAGATACTACCACGGGCAGCGGGGTAAACCCGCTCATAAATACGGTCGCCCACTGCACTCCGCCACTTCTCACCGTGGACGTACTGGATACTGATCACCCGCACAATGATGAGAATAGAGAACAAGGCGATCATAGCCCCCAATAGGTACACCCGTTTCAATATTTTGTCCGAAACTTTTTCCATCAGTCTCTCGGAAGTTTAAAGACGTTGTGGGTATTGACTTGCAAGCCAAGCGTATCGGCAAACGAGACGACGACCGATTTCTGGGTGCCTGCGCTGTATCGACCATGCATCGCCTTGTATTGTGCTTTTGCGACTTCTATTTCTTTCCTCAATTCTCCCTCCCTCCGAACCTGCTTATCAACGACATGTGAATTCCAGATGTAGACCAAACCGATGAACACCAGAAAGCCTACATAGCCGATGTAGCGCCTAACATTGTGTATCGGCAAGCCTCTGAGCAGCTTTTTATCGCCCTCAGCGTTATTTTTCCTTTCAGTTTCCCCTTTGTCTTGGGGTTTGATCTGGTTCTCACTTTCCATCTTAATCTTTGCAGCAGCCTTATTTTTTTTCCCCTACCCTCAGCCTGGCTGAACGGGCGCGGGGATTCTTTTCTATCTCTTGCGCACTGGGCTTGATCGCCTTCCGGGAAATGACCTTCCACGGACTAAGCGAATTGCCAAATACATCTCTGTGGTCTTCCCGTTCCAGATTCCCATACCTGAAGAAATTCTTTACCATACGGTCTTCCAGAGAATGGTAAGAGATGACCGACATCCGGCCTCCGGGCCTTACTAGTTTGTTCCCGGCTAGGAGCAATGCTCTTAACGCCTCGAGTTCTCCGTTAACTTCTATGCGAATTGCCTGGTAGACCAGGGGCAGAATGCGACTGGGGGTTCCTGAAGCAACTGAACCAGCGACCACTTCTTCAAGATCTCCGGTGCGTTCAATGGGTGAGATCTTCCTCCGGTTTACTACCGTGCGAGCCAATGCCGAAGCGTTCTTAATCTCTCCGTATGCCCGGAAAATATGCCGCAGATCTTCTTCGGAATATTCATTGAGGACCTGGATCGCAGACAATCCGGCTTGTTGATCCATCCGCATGTCCAGACGCGCGTTGAAGCGAAAACTAAAGCCCCGGTCAGGAGTATCAATGTGGTGAGAGGATATTCCCAAGTCTGCCAGAATTCCCTCTACCTCCGAGATGCCCAGCTTCTCCAATTCTTTTTCAATGAACTTGAAATCAGACCTTATCAGTACCAGCCGTCGGTCTCTGATCTTATTCAGGTGAGCATCTGCATCTCGGTCGAAGGCAAATAACTTCCCTTCTTCTTTCAGAGCGTTCAGGATCTCCTGGCTGTGGCCGCCTCCGCCAAAGGTGACATCCACATAAGTTCCTTCGGGCCGGATGCTCAACGCATCGACACTTTCCTTCAACAGTACCGGGCAGTGGTAATCACTTACTTTGGCCATTGGTTCCGCCCCCCATCACTTCTTCGGAAAGCTCCTCCATGTCCCACTTGTCACTGGCAAGCCATTGTTCGTAAGTTGACTTGTCCCAAACCTCGATCCGGTCAAAGGATGCGATCAGGACCAGTTCCTTGTCAAGGCTGGCGTAACCTAGGAGCTTGTTGGGAATATTGACGCGAGAGTTGCTGTCGAGATCAACCGGAGTAGCGCCATTCATGAACTTCCGGGCAAAGGCCCGGTTCCTGGCAACGTATTGGTTTTGAGAATGGATTTGCTCCAATTCACGCTCCCAAACTTTGATCGGATAAAGAACCAGACAACTGTCAAGTCCCCGGTTTACGACAAACTCCTTCTGTTCCCCTTCCGGCAATTGCTTCTTGAGCCCGGAAGGAAAAACAAATCTTCCTTTCGAGTCCATCTTGCATTCGAATTCACCGAAAATGGGTCTCATTCCTAAGTGGGTCAGGATTTAATACTCCTCAAAAGTAGTAAATAACTTCCACTTTACTCCACTTTACCCCACTATTTGTGGATAACTTATTTATAACAGTGTTATAATAAGCCATTAAAGCTCATATAAGCGTATTATTAAGGTGGCGGAAATGATTGAGCTATCCTCTCAGGACGTTAAATACTACAAATATAGACGTATTTTATGGGGTTTTTATCGGTTAAATTCAGAATTTGTATAGAAAAGTGGAGGAAAGTGGAGGAGCTTGCCAGCCATGTCAGGCCGCTTTCTCAAAACACATGAATATCCCGACGAACCAGAACACCGGAACTCATGCAAATCAAGCCAAAAAGTAAAGCCCCGACCGTTCCTTCAGGTGCCTTTCAACAGACCCTCAACCTGCCGGGCTTCCTGATCATCGAATCTGATCTGATCTAATTCGTCAATCTTGATGACCAAGTCCTTTAAGAGTGGTTCGGTCATTGCCGTAAATTTCAAAGCGTAAACAACTCTCCATACTATCTCCAGTGACCTATCATCCCCCAGTTCCAGCACCTCTCGGATGATCTTATTTCGTAGTTCATGCATAGCTGAAAGATAATGTATCAATGTATAGAGGGGATTTACATATTGCGGATTTTCCAGTGCTTTACGGTAAATCCTCCACCGCTAATTAAAATAGGGAATGATCACAGAGAATGTCTTCCCCCTAACTTGCTACCAGTTTTTCTTATCTTTAGCGTTAGTAATGGTTGAAGTTTCTAACCCATCTGATATTTCATGAGAACCCAGATCTACATGAGAACAAGGCACGTATTGAGGGCAAGTAAGGGGTTATATTCACTCCTCTTCATCTTCGTAATGTTGGGAGGAGGCCCACCTCAGATCTTGGCCCAAAATGTTCTTTTGGAGGAGGTCTTGATCTCTCTATACAACCGGCCAGTTACTGGTTACAGGGTGCTCTTAGACCGCAACCACAAATTCGTTCAAGAGCAAGTTCTCGCCCATGTCAGTGCACATGATGCCTCTCCCCCCTTCAGATTTGGCCAAAACATCATTTATGAGAATATGCGCTACCGTCCGATCTCTGAAGCACGAGACCTCTCGATGTATTACATGGTACGGGACCTGGAGGGATATTTTACAGAGTTGACCTTGGTGGTCATGTACGATTACCGCCGATCCGTCAACAGCCGGGATTTTCCGGTCCTTTCTTTGAGGGTTCAGGCTGATATCGCCTATCTGGTACGACGTATAAACGGGGATATTCTGAGGTCACAACACCTCGTATTTGATGATAAAACCCTCTTCAATATCAAGAATAAAATTTCTACCCTTGCAGAGCCTGAGCGAAAAAGCGTTAGATCTGAGGGAGTTCCAATAGGTAGCCAGGGTAACCTCGTGGAGCAATTTCAGGAAGAAGAAGTGGAAAATGAAGGCGTTTTGTTGAAAGGTGATCCGTTTTCCAAAGGGCATGTTTCCAAAATCGAAGCCTCTGTGGAAGCCAACCATATAGAGGATCAGATCCCGGATAAAGGGCTTGAGAAGGCCCAGGAAAATGGTACAAACCCCGAGGTTCAACACCTGCGGGCTCGTATTGTAGAGCTTGAAGTAAGCAATGATCAGCTCAACGACCGGATTTCCCGGATGGAAAAAGATCATGCAGTCATGAAACGGAAGGAGGAACTCCTGGAAAACAAATTAGCTGAAAGCCGTGAAGTTTGGGACAGTATTGCTGTATTGAACCGCAGGGTCGAGGAAATGACGGGCCACTATTATCTTGCCGATGATTTTTCGATCTCCAATGAATCAGCTTTACAATTACAGGAGTTAGAGCAAAATGCACGGCGAAATGAAAAGCAATTGCAAATCCTGGCCTTGAAAAAAGATTCCCTGCAATCACTTAACCTAGAACTACAGGAATTGCTTGCTAAAACAGGGAACAGCGCACGGGAGCGGGCAAGGGAAATTCGCCGCTTAAAAAAAGAAAACAAGTTGCTGCTCGAAAAGCAGACCCAGGCCAATTATCAAGAAGCAAGGCTTGAGGCAGAAGCAAGGTTCGAAGCAGAAGCAAGGCTTGACAAGGTTGTCAAGGAACAAGCACTTTGCAATCGGGAACGAAATCTACTGGAGACTGAAATCACAATCCTTCAAACCAAGATAGATAGTATGGAAACAGCGGCAGTCCCAAATATTGACCAAGGGAGCTTTGTCCGGGAGCAATGGGCGAGATTACAGTCTTGGGAAAAGGATTTGAATTCCCGGAGCAAGTCTGTCGAGGACAAGGAAAAGCTGCTCCAACAACGGGAAAAATACATCGAAGAACAGGGTGGGCTTCTTTCCAATCGTGAAGAGCAGCTCAAAGGGCTGGAGGAACGTGAAAAAGAATTGAAGGCTTTGGAGCAAATGCTTAAGGCCTCCAAAGGAACCGGCCCTTCAAGCAACGACCTTGGAAGTTTCAAGGTAAAAGACGGCCGGGTGATGGAATTTGGAAATATGATCCATGTATTTGTTGTAGATACCGACCTCAGTTATAAAAATGCCCAGCGCCGCATCGTTGCCTATATGCTCAACCGCAATGAACTGCTCAATGAACAATTTCCCAACCTTGTTTTTACGGGAGCAACAATTTCTGAATTGAGCAGTGACCCTGTTGATGTCCAGGTCAGAATAGATCCCCGCAGTGCAACAAGTTGCACCATTCAAGTTTCTTTCAAAACTTCTGCCGGAGTATACATAGGTGCCTACAAAGATCGCGATCAAACCGAAGCCGCCAGGCAATTGGTGGCACAGATGATCCGCTTTCAATTTTAAAAGACCAGCCGATGAATTTGATCGACTTCAGGATGGGCCTTGCGATGGTCTTGAGTATCATGCTTGAGATAACACCTGTCGTATCACAGGTCCAAGATGATCTCAAACTCAAGTTGGATCAATCTGTCTTCCTCAAAGAGACCGCTGGTAAGAACCCTTCCTCTGCACCTTATCTTTATTTTCCCAACCTCAACAAAGTCCATCGGTTTGAAAAAGGAGACTACCATCACAAAATCCAGAAAGCAGAAGAGAGAGAAGATATTCTGGCCCTCGATAGCTTATTGACAAATTTTATCGGACAGTGGGGGATCGGTAATTTCCAATCTGATGTGGGCTATATCTGGAAGGCAGGCCAAGTGAAGGAGTTGATCGGAGATTCTGCCACAGCGGCCCTCTACTACGAACTGGGTTTGAAAAACCAACGTCCCTGGGAAGATCATATCAAACTTCACTACGATTCCCTGAAAGCCAGGATGAACGTAGAATGGGTTGACCTGCAATTTTACTACAAGATCCTTGAGGCGAGGCGCAAGATCGATCCGCTGATCCCACCCAAAGGAGTGATGCTCAATATGGGCCCCAAGGTCAACTCTGATCGCCCGGACTACGCTCCTTTCATGCATCCATCTGACTCTGTTCTGCTCTTCACCTCTCGCAGAAATGAGGAAATTGTGATCGACCCGGCAGACATGAAAAAAAATGAAGACCTTTACTTCTGTAAAAAAGGATTCATCGAAGGGGTTTGGTCCTATGCAGAACAGTTCAATTCAGATATCAATTCTGAATACAATGAAGGGTCTGCCTGCCTTAGCAGAGATGGAAAAACTTTGATCTTTACCCGCTGTGATGAACCTGGTGGGCTTGGTTCCTGCGATCTTTACATCGCCGACTTTGTGGGAGACGACTGGATCAACATTCGCAACCTGGGGCCCTCTGTGAATTCTGAAGACTGGGACTCCCATCCCAGTCTAAGCCCGGACGGGAATACCCTTTACTTTGCTTCCAACAGGAAGAATGGTTTTGGCCTAACTGACCTCTATGTCTGTTACCGAAAGGATCGCGGAGCCTGGAGCCCAGCTAAAAACCTGGGTCCGATGATCAATACGGCAGCAGATGAGATCACTCCTTTTTTCCACCAAGTCAACAGCACTCTTTACTTCAGCTCCTCTGGCCACCTTAAAAACCTCGGGGGATATGACATATACAAAACAAGATGGCTCGGCGACCACTGGGATTATCCTCGAAATGTGGGGCCACTGATCAACTCTGCCGGGAATGAAGACTATTTCTCCATTGACGGAACAGGAAAACGCCTGTTCTATGCTGCCGCAAAGAACGATCTACAAATGGCTCGTATCAATCAGGACTTTGACATCTTTTCCTTTCCAATGCCGATGGAGGCCCGGCCAAGTTCAATCGTCACCTTGAGAGGCTACCTGATTGATTCCGCCTCCGGCAACCCAATTACGGGAATTGTACTGATCATTGACAAGGACGAAGGCATCGAAATCGCGCCCAAACACATCAACCCTTTTGGATACTTCGAGTTTGAACTGATGAGCGGAAAGAACTACGATATATTCATCCAAGGAGAAAACTTCCTGACCATAAAGGAAAGCCTGACCTTGGAAGCGGATACTACCTTTTCCCTGTTTGCCCAAAGTTTCGAAACCGGCAAGCCACTTGTATTCGAGAATTTAGAGTTTGCAGATGACAGTTATGAATTAGATTCTCAGGTAGAACCCAAGTTGAATTATCTCGTCAACTTCCTCCATAAATACCCCATGTTCAGGTTAGAGATCAAAGGGCATACGGATTCAGACGGGGAAGAAACCTACAACCTTGACCTCTCCCGAAAACGGGCCAATGTAATCCGTAGATACATCCTCATGAGAGGCAAATTGGACGAAAGACGGGTAGGGGCACATGGATATGGGGAGATGCGCCCCCTTGTTCCCAACGATTCAGAAGAAAACAAACGGATGAACAGGAGGGTAGAATTCGAAGTTTGGATGGATCCCACCTACGATGGTCCCATGGTGTTGCCAACCGATGAGGATTTCTTGACGGATGACCTGGAAGAAGAATTCTATGATCCTGAATTTATGGAGGAATTTGATTTTGATTGGAAGGAAGAATTTGATGATGACCTTGAATTTGATGATGACCCTGAGTGGGGAAAAGAATTTGATGATAATTTTGACTGGAGGGAAGAGGAGGACCTGCTTGAAGAATTGGATACACCGGATAAAATTGAACCTGAAGACCCTTGATTTCCCCAAGACCTTTTGAAGAGATAATCTTTTCTTCCTTGCGGAGTGTGCTTAAGTTTGCGTTAAGTTCATCATGAGAGTAAAAAAATTACCCTTGCCTCTGCCCTTGCTTGAGCAAATGGCACTTACGAGACAAAATCCCCGTTATCATGCTGAAGGTTCGGTGTTGGCTCACACGGAGTACGTGGTGGAAAAGTACTATGAGTTGCACGAGCAGTTCGATCTGTGCGAATCCGACCGCAGGATCCTGTATTGGGCCGCCGTTCTTCATGATACAGGAAAAACTGTCACTACCATTTATGAAGAAGGCAGATGGCGCTCTCCTGGTCATGAGAAAGCTGGGCTACCCATTGCCCGAAACATTTTAATGCAGCAAGAAGATGTCTCTCCTATAGAGCGGCAAAAGATACTAAACCTTGTTCGGTGGCATGGCTTTCCACTCCAGTGGATCAGAAAAAGCCGAAAACTTGACGAACTTAAACACCTTGGAACCCGCACCGACCTGCGACTCCTGGGTATTTTTACTACATTCGACTTTCATGGCAGGGACTGTGAATACAAAGAACACACGCTGGACCTGATCAAAGACTTTCAGTCCAAGATCGTTCCCCATGCAGAATACGAACTGGGCTCCTTTGATGTACTCCAGAAACATTACCAACGCTGGAACATGCGCCATAAGAATGCTGCATGGAAGGCCATCCGGATGGGAAATCCCAAGTTTGTGGAGCGCTTGCTGGACGCTGAGCTCTCTCCCGATTACAAGCGTTTCGGGAAAAAGGTATTTTTCACCATTGGCCCCCCTTTAAGTGGAAAGACTCATTATCTCACTCAACAGAAACCAGATTTGTACCGCATAGACCTCGAGGAGTTTGGGATTCACGAAGACCTGTTCGAAAGTGAGTTTATGATCAAACGTAAAATAGTTGAGTTCAAGCATTCTCTTGTTATCTTTCTTAACCGTTACCGGCATGTGGCTCTAGATGGAACCAACCTGGAAGAGAAGGTCAGGGTTAGTATAATGGAAATGGTTCGTGAATTGGAAGTGGAGATTGAATACATGGTTTTCGAATCTAGCCTGGAAGAGATCTTAAAACGCAATGTGCGGAAGGAAACTCCAAGTGATGAGGAGACCATTCGAAAGATGTACGGCCGCTGGGATTTGATACATCCTTGGGAAGCGCATTCGATCACTTACCAATGAGCCTTTTGATTATCCACTTCTTGGTAATCAAAAGGCCTTTTTCCTTTCTGGCAAACTTTTGCTATTCTTCGGGCAACTTGTCTCTTATTGCCTTCATTGCGCTGAAACGTTGATCAACTCTGGGATACTTTTGGCAGGAACCTGGCCAACCAGCAGTTCTTTAGACTTACTTCCCAGCGGCTGAGATCGTTGGTTTGCCCAAAGGTCGAATCGTATACCGTAGACTCAGGGTGCAGATCTCCGGACTCAATGGCTCCCCTGACATCCCGAAAATCGATGTAGTCTAAAACACCTTCTGAATTGCGGAAATAGATAAAATTATTGGGTAATAATTCGGCCCCGTTCTTAGTGAGGATCTTGTCCACACCCTGAGACATGGAATCTATAGAACAGCCGGAAGTCGTACCGGGCCTTGCTTTAACAAGAATGAAGCGGTCGTACCTTATCTCCGCAACACCGGGAACGGGTGCTCCATGAGATTCCCATTCTTCCATCAGTACAACCAAGTCCCTAAGTAGTTGCGCCCTCTGTGAACGGCTCAAATGAGTTTTAAGCTGGAATATCCAATTGTGCTGCATAAGTGTCTAAGAAGTATTTCTGTTCAACTGGTGAAACAGCAATATGTTTGCCTGTCGATATCCTAGTCAACCTTAAAAGCCTGCTCGGCCACGGTTCTGTCCAGAAGGACCTGATCAACCTGCAGAAGATAATTGTCTCTTTCGAGATGACTGATATCAAGGTGATATATATATTCTCCTGCTTTGGTAGAAGGCATCACTTTGGTGAGTACCTGTCGACCGATCCGGTTGTAGATCCGGACCACTAGTTGTTGGTCTTTGTCAATAGAGTATTCAAGTACCAACGATTTGGTTTCAAGGAATTCAAGCTCTTCCAGATCGACTTCAATGGAATAGTTTTCCAATTGAAAACTGGTCAGGACTTCGCTTCCGGACCTGGGATCGAGCCTTCTGATCCTGTAGTACTTGTAAGTATTGACCTTGTGGTCTACAAACACATAATCAGAGATCTTATTGGCATCACCTTTGGACCTTACGCGGCCGCGGATGCGCCAATCCTCACCGTCCTGGCTTGCTTCCAGAACGAAGTCACAGGGAGCCTTTTCGTATTCGGTACTCCAGGTCACATATATTTCCGAGTAATAGATCCTCCCTTCTGCATGAATTACCTTCACAACAGAATTTTTACCGCTTGAAGCGGTTGCTGTAAGACTGGAAAAAAGGAAGATCAATAAGTAGACCCATTGATTGGTCATGCATGGAACGCGATTGATCATATACAGAACAGTTTATTTAGCTTACACAAGTTAAGAAATTAGATTACAATCCAAAAGACAAAACCCTTCGGTTCAATTTCGAAGGGCTTTGAAAAGTGTCTTTGTCAACTAACCGGCCAGGTTCAATGAGCTTACTCCCAATGGGCGGAGGTCAATGGGAGTAAGCTCATCGAGCGGCCAAGGTCAACGAGCTTTCTCCCAATGGGCGGAGGTCAGTTGATGAGTTTCAACTCTTTGATAAGGCGCGAAGCGCCGGCATACTTGTCAATGATGAACAGTACATAACGTATATCAACACTGATGGTACGGACAATATCGTCATCCCAAACTAAATCGCTGGTCATGGATTCCCAATTGCCGTCAAATGCAATTCCGATCAATTCTCCATTGCCGTTGATGACAGGCGATCCCGAATTTCCACCGGTAATGTCATTGTCGGTAAGAAAACAAATGGGAAGTTTTCCATTTTCACCGTATCGCCCGAAGTCACCTTTCCGGATCAGTTTGCTAAGTTCTGAAGGCACGTCAAATTCCTCGTCGCCGGGAATTTCCTTTTCCAGGATGCCTTCCGCGTAAGTCTGGATCTTGTAGCTAACACCGTCTTTGGGGTCGTAAGGGATTACGGTACCATAGCTGAGGCGCATAGTAGAGTTTGCATCAGGATAGAACCGGCGGTTATTCTCCATTTCAAGCATCCCTGCCTGGTACAGGCGCATAGATTCGTCGTTGACCGAATTGTAAATTGCCATTTCCAACTGCAATTTGGAAAGATAGAGGGTGACCATACTTGCAGCGTAGGCTACTCCCAAGTCTTTTTGAAGAACTTTCAGGCTTGGTTTGGACAAGAATGCTTCATTACGAGCCTTATTGGTAAGAATAGAAGTGGAAAATACCTTGGCAGCATATACGTCAAAACGGTCCATATCTCCTTTTGCCTTGGTTTTGGAAAAAGCTTTGGAGGAAAAGATATCGGGATGCCTCTCCTTTGGAAGATCGTTGTACATCATTCGCGCAGTTGCAGCCAGTATCTTCTGGTCAACGTTCGCATAATATTCACCAAAGTACTCTTCAATGCCACCCTTTAATTGTTCCAACTGGGTTTTGATCGCTTCCTCACCTACCTCTTTTTCATACGCACTTTTAAGCCGCCAGTAGCCAACGCCATAGTTGACCATTGCAGGTCCGAACCCTGCCATGTTAAGGTAGTTTCGCAGTTTTAGAACTGGCTTGAATGTCTCGATGTTCCTGGCCATTTGATCGATCACCTCACCGTATTTTTCACGGCGTTTGCTGTCGCCATTCACCCAATTGGTAAATTTTTCTTCGTAAGCCATGCGCTCCTCTACCAAACCACGTTGGCGAAGACCACGGTTCTGCCCGATACAGTACTTGTGGTAGTTCGCCATGGATGCATACTTGGAAGCCATATTAATGCGAACCTCATCATCCTTGTCCATTTCTTTTTTCATGATGCGCAAGCGCTCGCCCAAGAGCTTGATGATCTGAGGATTGCTATTTTCATAGATTTGCTCGATGGCATCAGAAGTAAGATAACGGTCGGTGCTGCCAGGAAACCCAAGGGTCATGGCAAAGTCACCGTTCTGAATTCCCTTTAGAGAGATGGGCAGGAAGTGCTTGGGTGTATAAGGAACATTGGCCTCGTTGTATTCTGCAGGCTTGTTGTCAGGCCCTGCATAGACACGGAGAATTGAGAAGTCACCAGTGTGGCGAGGCCACATCCAGTTGTCGGTATCGCCTCCAAACTTACCAACTGAGCTTGGGGGTGCACCAACGAGACGAATATCCTTGAAGATCTCATATACGAAAAGAAGGTATTCATTGCCGTGAAACATTGGCTTGACCTGAACTTCATAGGCGCCATCGTTGGAAGCCTCGGCTTCGATCTCAGCAATTTTTTCATCCATAGCGGCATCACGCATTTCTTCATCGACTCCAGCTCCTGCATCGAGTACTTCCTTGGTCACATCTTCAATGCGTTGCAGGAACTTAACTGTCAATCCGGGTGTATGGATCTCACCTTTTTGATCCTTTGCCCAAAAACCGTCGGTCAAATAGTCATTTTCAGGAGTGGAGTGGGTAGCGATGGCGTCAAAAGCACAGTGATGGTTTGTGAAGAGGAGTCCTTTAGGAGAAACAACCTCCGCAGTACAAAAACCACCCAGTTGGACCACAGCATCTTTAATACAAGACTTATTCACACTGTAAATGTCTTCTGCGCTTAGCTTGAAGCCCAGGTCCTTCATGGCATCAATATTGAGGGTCCTGACAAGATGTGGCAGCCACATTCCCTCTCTCGGAGGAACGGGGCTGGATTCATAACCCGTTGCGATGACCCTGAACGCAATCAAAAAACCTACAAGCAACAGTAATATCTTTTTGTGCATAATCTTTATAAAAATTGACGTAATAACGAAGACAAAGTTAACAAATTGACCCACAACAGAAACCCCCATTTATAACCTCCTTCATCATTCTCTGCCAATCGGCCAGTGTAAGACAGTTTTTGAGAATGTTCAGAACGGGCTATGAATAGGTTTGGCTGTATCTGCGCATCAACTCAATCGCTTTCTGCATATCCTCGGGCAGGTCGGAATCGAAATCAACGAATTCTCTGGTGCCGGGATGGATAAAGCCAAGGGTCCTGGCATGAAGCCCCTGCCTGGGCATAGCCTGAAGCACATGGGTAATAAAATCGGGGAACTTGGGCAAGTTAGGCCTGACAAGGATATTGTGGCCACCATAGAACCAATCAGACATCAGGGTATGCCCAATATGCTTCATATGAACCCGGATCTGGTGGGTACGTCCTGTCTCAAGTTTACATTCGACCAAAGTTGCAAATCCAAATCGTTCCAGCACCCGGTAATGGGTAACCGCATGCTTTCCTGCACTCCCATCCTTGTATACAGTAAACTGTTTCCGATGGACCCTGTGTCGGCCTACATGACCGGTTATAGTTCCCTGGTCCTCTTTTACATTTCCCCATACTACAGCTGCGTATAGCCGTTGTACTGTACGATCGAAAAACTGCCGGGCAATGAAGCTGTTGGCAAATTCATGCTTGGGGATTACCAAGAGACCACTGGTATCCTTGTCGATCCTGTGTACTAGGCTGGCATAGGTCCAGGTTTCTCTGGGTTGATCGAGAATATCTTTATTGAAGTACCATAGCAAAGCGTGCAGCATCGTCCCGGTCCAATTGCTAACTCCCGGGTGGACGACCATTCCCGGGTTTTTGTTGAGGATAGCGATATCCGCATCTTCGTACATAATATTGATCGGAATATCTTCGGGAGCGAGTTCGGGAGGGGGCGGATGAGGGAGCATGATCCTTACCTCATCCCCAGGTTTGACCTTGTAGGATACCTTAACCGGTTTTCCATTTACCCGCACACAACCAGCCTCGGTCGCCTGCCTGATATTGTTGCGGGATTTACCAGCCAACAGATTGGTCAACCATACGTCGATCCGTATGGGACGCTGCCCGGAATCAACCTTGAGGTATTTGTGCTCATGGAGCGTTTCCTCACCCTCATTCACCTCCTGCTCCAAGTCCTGACCTTCTTCTTTGTTGGATCCTTTCATACTGCAAAGATAGTAGGCTGCAGAGACAGCAGACTTGGAAATCTAACCCTGTCCTTTCAACTTGATCTTGGCCCTTAGCGAATAAATCATAATCCCGATCCCTCCCAGCATCAGCAGCACACCGATAAATTCTGCCTGGGTGGTCTTGATCCCCAGGATGGTGTAATCTCCATTGACCCGGATCTTTTCAATACTCCACCGTTCCAAACCATTTAAAAAGAGATAAATGGCTGTAACTATTCCCGCATAAGGGAGTTTTTTCTTAATTCCCCACAACAATCCAAAGATACCCAGTCCCATGACAGTTTCATAAATGGGGGTTGGAAAGACAGGAGGATCAAGGCGCCGGCAGAAAGGCCCCTGGCAACCGGGAATGGGTATGCCATCCTGGGCAACATTGTGAGGATAATCGAAGGACCAAGTCCACTCAGGGAGAAAAGACAACCATTCAGGTTGCGGGTAGGGATTTTCAATTCCCCAGTCTCCGTCTCCGGAAAGGTGGCAACCGATCCTCCCGACTGCATAAGCGAGAATGAGAGCTGGTGCGAAGGCATCTACTGCAGTAAGAATGTGAAAACCTTTACGACGGATATAGAAAATGATCAAAAACCCTGCCAACAAGAGGCCCCCGTAAAAAGAAAGGCCACTGAAGCTAAAAATACTGGCGACCGGGTCGCTCCAGAAGTTGCTCCCGGGTTCCAGCATGGCGGCCAGCTTGGCCCCTCCCAGCCCGGCAACAAAAGCGATCGTTACAATGGTTCCCAGGTAATAAGAAAGTCCCACCTGGACTTCTTCAAACTGTTCTTCCAGGCCTTTGCGCTTATTGTACTCCCTGAACTTCACGCCCCCTGCAACAACGACCCCGAGCAGCCCCGTCAACCAAAAACCCTTTGCAGACAACAGTGCTGCTTCAGTTTCAGTGTTGAAAAACGCGGGTTCGGTGATCATCAAACCCAGTTTATAGCCGACCAACCCCCAAGCCAGCGCAAAGATCACCACCTCTCTGATGTGGATAGGACCCTGCTTCATAATTCTTTCCGAGCGAAGAGTAAACTGGCCAAGGCTTTCTTTTCTTCTCAGATCTGACCGCAAGGCGATGTACGCTGCAATAAAGGCCAATGCAACAAAAAAGCCAAAAGTCTTTATGGGAAGCTGTATATCAGTTCCTAACAGGTCGTTGAAAAGGTCACTCAGAAATGGGTACATCGGGGTATTCGTTTGACCAAAGGTAATGTAAACCTGAAAAAGTAGCCAATCGGAATATTGGCCGTTGGGAACAGCTCTGAGAAAGTGGCGGTGTGTCAGTTCAGTTTACAGCAGAGCTATATTGGGATAATAAAAGTACGACCAAGTGCTGGCAACACAGATCACCTATTCGTACAGAAGTTGACATAATGGAATAAAAAACACCGTATCAAGTATGATAACGGTGTTTTTTCACACCACTCACCCCATTTAGATAAATGTAAATCAACGGGTTAGAGCACTTACGGGGTGTTACTAAATCTAAGGATACCCAAAATTGAAAGCAAGTCACAACTATTTACCCACAACATACAAACTGGAAAGCCAAATTAAGGCCGTGGAGGAGAAGATGAAGGCCATGCGCAAACGCGCCGCCTTCGGCGAGATTAGCCCCGATTTGCTGGCCGAATTCCTCCCGGAACTGGAAGCTGAAAAAGCCCGAGTTGAGGAAGAATTGGAAAAGGCCTCGATGAAAATTTCGAACGTTAGCGATAAATTCATTTTTCGCCTTCTACAGCCAGCTTCCACTGAAAAACGACACAAAAAAACCGGGCACTGATGGCCCGGATTCGGGATATTCTCCCTTCGGCGGAGAGGGAGGGATTCGAACCCTCGGTACCCTTGCAGATACACTAGCTTTCCAGGCCAGCCCGTTCGACCACTCCGGCACCTCTCCAAAGTACTTTCCTGTTGAAGGATTGCAAAGGTAATGATTCTTTTGAAAATTCATCCTTACCTTTGAGCATTTTTTGGACTGGGTTGTTGCACCAGGTTAGCTATCTCCATGACAGAGCAAAATACCTATTAGAACCAAAAGTTTATGAGGGGCCAGGAAGGTTGAGGTGTCATAGCCTTCTGAATATCTGGACAATTTAGCGAAACTCAGGAGGATTGATACTTTAGTCTTGAAAGTTGAAAGTGAGGAGAACAAAAACCAGTCTTGACAGTAGGGATAACTAAAACAATCCGTGGGGAGAACCAAAGCAATGAAAAAGGAAAAAATACTATCCGTGCCGGATCGCAAAGCATATAGCTATGCTGATTACATGGGATTCACAGAAAAATTGATTGCAGAAGGCAGGACCACCGGTCCTATTCAATCCGATGCCATGGTCCATTATACCAAGATGAACCTTGTCAGGATGCAGCGGCTGAATAAAACTATCAAGTTGGATCCTATCTTAGTCGAAGCTGTAGAGGTGACGGGCGACCGTTATAGTTGGACCATTATTACCGAGCCTTGGTGTGGGGATGCAGCACAAAACGTACCCGTTTTGGCAGCGTTGGCAGCACAAAACCCCGGGACCAACTTAACCTTGGTGCTGAGGGATGACAACCTGGACCTAATGGACCGATTTCTTACCAATGGTGGACGGTCTATTCCCAAATTGTTGATCTGCGACAAAAGATCGGGTGATGTGGTCGCTACCTGGGGACCACGTCCGGCTCTGGTGCAGCAAATGGTTATGGATTACAAAAAGATGGACCATGACTCCAGGCCACCATACACAGAGTTAGTTGAAGTACTCCAAAACTGGTATAACAAGGACAAGAACCGTACTCTTCAACAAGAGATGTTGGATGTTCTCAAGGCGCTCATTCTTTGAGATCCATATCATCGTAAATGATAGATGGACTTCCATGTTATGATGGACTTCCAATCTTTTTTTTTAGCTTTGATCAAATAAGATTTAAGCACATCTAAAAATGAGGGAAATTGTTGATCAAGTAGCGGAATGGATGTTTGGAATGCATCCTGTCACACAGGCACTGATCGCTACTACCTTTACTTGGTTTGTGACTGCTCTTGGGGCGTCTGCAGTTTTTTTCTCCAAGACGATTAATCAAAAGCTCCTTGATGCAATGCTTGGGTTTGCTGCTGGTGTTATGATTGCGGCCAGTTTCTGGTCCCTCCTGGCTCCTGCGATCGAAATTTCTGAGGCTGATGCAGCCTCAGGGGGTCCTCCTGCCTGGGTGCCTGCTGCTGTGGGATTTATGATTGGGGCGCTGTTCCTTTATGGCATTGATAAGATCCTCCCTCATTTGCATATGGGATTCCGAATGGATGAGGCAGAGGGAATTAAAACCAGTTGGCACCGGTCCATTCTACTGGTACTGGCGATTACTCTGCACAACTTTCCCGAAGGATTAGCGGTAGGAGTAGCTTTTGGTGCTTTGGCTTCAACGGCCAACCCCGATGCAGCTATGCTGATTGCTCCCATTGGCCTGGCCATCGGAATTGGGCTGCAGAACTTTCCTGAAGGGCTTGCTGTTTCTTTGCCGTTACGCCGGGAGGGGTTCTCGCGGATCAAGAGCTTTTGGTATGGCCAGTTGAGTGCTGTGGTGGAACCTATCGCAGGTGTTATCGGAGCTTATGCTGTGATTTCCATTAAACCACTTTTGCCCTACGCCCTGAGTTTTGCGGCTGGGGCTATGATATTCGTGGTAGTGGAAGAATTGATCCCCGAATCGCACCGCAAAGGAAATACAGATGTAGCGACCATGGGAGCCATGGTTGGGTTTACTGTCATGATGATGCTGGATGTCGGACTTGGGTAGCGCAAGTTCACTGTTATGGGTAGCGCAAGTTCACTTTTACAAGCCAAACTTATTCTTGTACCTGAGACCTATCGACCAGATCAAGGACCTGGATGGCTTACCTGTTGAACAGCATCTCCCGGTATTTGGGAAGGGGCCAATATTCATCGGCAATCACCGTTTCCAGTTTATCGGAATTGCTGCGTACAGCATCCATAGCGGGAATTACCAGATCGGCAAATGCAATTGCTGAATCGCGGATGTCCTCGATAGATCCCGCTTTGGCCAACTGCTCACTCAAGATAATCAGGTTGCGACGCAATTCAGTCACTTCACCGGCAACTTCAAGGAGTACTGAAGTCTGTGCCTCGTATAATTCTGCCGGCAGCTTGATATCTTGCATAGATTCAATGCTGTCAACCAGTTGTTTTTGATAAGCGAATGCAGCTGGCATTACCTGGCCGGTAACCATTTCCTCCATGATCCTGGCCTCAATACTGACCTTTTTGATATACTGTTCCAGGCGTATTTCTTGGCGGGCATGCAGTTCGTGCTCAGAAAATATGTTCAGTTCACCGAAGAGTTCTATACTGGATTTAGTCAAATAGGCATCCAGCGCTCTGGGGGTATTCTTTATATTGCTCAATCCACGCCTAGCGGCCTCATCTTCCCACTCCTTGGAATAGCCATTGCCTTCGAACCGGATATCCTTGCTTTCCTTTACGTATTGGCGCAATATTTCGAGGATAGCGGTCTCTTTCTTTTTGCCACGTGAGGTTTTCCGGTTGAGGGTCTTTCTGAATTCGATCAGTTGTTGGGCAACGATGGAGTTCAGAACGATCATAGGACCTGAAGTATTGGAGGACGAACCGACTGCTCTGAGCTCAAATTTCTGACCGGTAAAGGCAAAGGGAGAGGTTCGGTTGCGGTCGGTATTGTCCAGTAATAATTCTGGGATCTTTGGAATTCCGAGACGCACATAACCCTGTGGAAGTTCTTTTTTCTTTTTACGGGAGGGCTTCTCGACTTCATCCAGTACTTCACTCAGTTGGCTACCGATAAATACAGAGATAATTGCCGGGGGAGCTTCATTGGCGCCCAAGCGGTGGTCATTGCCAGCTGAGGCAATCACGGAGCGCAATAGGTCTGCATGCTTATGAACAGCCTTGATCGTATTGATAAAAAAGGTCAGGAACATGAGGTTGTCCTTCGGAGAGTTACCGGGATTGAGAAGGTTCTTACCCGTATCCGTACTCATGGACCAGTTGTTGTGTTTACCCGAACCATTGATACCAGCAAAAGGCTTCTCATGGAGCAGAACACGGAAATTATGTTTTCTTCCTACCCTGTCCATCAGATCCATAAAGAGGTTGTTGTGGTCTACTGCCACATTTAATTCTTCAAAGATCGGGGCACATTCATATTGGTGCGGGGCCACTTCATTGTGGCGGGTGGTGGTGGGAATGCCTAGTTTGATAGATTCAATCTCCAGTTCTTTCATAAACCCGTAGATACGCTCGGGGATAGATCCAAAGTAGTGATCGTCCAATTGCTGACCACGGGCTGGAGGAGCACCGATGACCGTTCTGCCAGCTAACTGGAGATCGGGACGAAGTTCAAGGTAAGCACGGTCCACCAAAAAGTATTCCTGCTCACAGCCAAGGGTTACCTCAATCTTTTTGATGTTCCTGTCGAAGAGTTGGCAAATAGGTATGGCTGCATTCTCAAGAGCTTCGATGGATCTCAGCAAAGGGGCTTTGTAATCCAAGGCTTCTCCGGTGTAGGAGACAAAAATAGTTGGTATACAGAGGGTCTTGCCGAAGGGATTTTCAAAAATAAAGGCAGGGGAAGAAGGATCCCAGGCAGTATAGCCTCTGGCTTCGAAGGTGTTTCGAATTCCGCCGCTGGGAAGGGAGGAGGCATCTGGTTCTTGCTGGGCCAGGTTGGCCCCAGAAAAGGCTTCCAGAGGATGGCCGTCTTTCATGGTCAAAAAGGCATCATGCTTCTCGGCAGTCAGGCCAGTCAAAGGTTGAAACCAGTGGGTATAGTGAGTAGCTCCATGTTCAATAGCCCAGTTCTGCATGCCACGTGCAACAGAGTCCGCAATCTCACGGTCTACAACGGTACCTTGATGAATTGTTTCAACCACCTTTTTGTAAACTTCACCGGGGAGGTATTGCCGCATAACCTCCGAGGTAAATACATTGCTTGCAAATATATCTGAAAGCCGGTTGGGATGGTCTACTGGCTCAATCGGTACTCTGTTTTGGATTGTATCGAGGGCCTTAAATCTAGGATTTGCCATTTAAATCGAAGTGAAGTAATTTATTGAATGGCAAAAATATAAAAAATAGGTTAAGTCGCCTTCATATATATAGATATCGGATTTATTTTCATTGAAATATTGCCAATGTAGGTGTATGTTACTGAGTGATAAGGGTCAAGTGGATGGTATATTCGCATAAGAGACTATGCTAACCATTACTTAATAAGCAAATCCAGAATTTTACCCTTTTATTTTTAGGAGAGTATGGATTACAGTTAATTTCTACATTCTTAGCAACACAAAGGTGAAATACTGTCAAATAAGGTAATTTTCTCAATATTGGAACCGGTACCTGAATCGGTTTAGAATTATCTCTTGCAAGATACTATCTGTATTAATCTGGTTTTCAATACTTTATGGAACTTAGCAACTTTCTTTTGTGGCCTGTATCCCTTATATTTGATACATGTAATAACCAATTTAAACCAAATGCATTATGTCAATTGAAGTAGCCGGAGGCCTCGCTCTATTTGGAGCGCTCCTCCTTGTAGGGGTACTTTCAGCACTCCTCTCCAGGCGTTAGCCACAACATTTACAACCTTATTCAGCATCATCCATTTTTAAAAACTAAAGGCCGGGGCATTATAGCACCCGGCCTTTAACTGTGGAGAAAAACCCAAGTCTATTCATACAAGGCAAGGACTTGGCTGGTATGTTCGCCTGTCTTGACCTTGGGGATTACATGTTCGACCTTTCCCTCTTCGTCGATGACGTAAGTTACCCGGAAAGTCCCTTCGTAGACACGCCCATACATTTTCTTTTCCCCCCAGACGTTATATTTCATGTGAATGTCACGCTCAGTATCCGCCAGTAGCGCGAAGGGGAGATCATATTTGGCAATGAATTCTTGATGAGATTTTTCGCTGTCCGTGCTTACACCCAGTACGACGAAGCCTTTTTCAAGAAGAACGCTGTGGTTATCCCGGAGGTTGCATGCTTCCTTTGTGCAACCAGGGGTATCGTCTTTGGGATAGAAATACAGGATGACTTTTTTCCCTTTGAAATCCGAAAGCGAAACATCATTTCCATCTTGATCTTTCACGGTAAACAAAGGTGCGGTTGTTCCTACCTCGAGTAAATTTGGAGTGGCCATTTTATATTGTTGAATTTGATAAGATGTATGATCTCAAAACAGAATGAGACCTATCAGAAATAGAGATGAAACGTATTCTCAGCGAGATTGTTTGCATTGTCATAAACCATCAGGTGCAATTTGTGCCTACCGGAGGCTGGCCTTTGCCTTAAGCGGTGAGAGATTGTACTCGTTTTAGCATCAAATTCAAACAGGATCCAGTGGTCGTCCAAAGTCCCGATGATCCTGTCGCTGTCAATACCTGCAAAATTATCCCGGATGCGGATTCGGAGGGTGTTTTGGGTCCCAGGTATAGTGCTGCCATCAGAGAATCCCTTGGGAGATATAGAGGGAGGGGTGCTGTCAGCCATTACACAGAAACTTCCAAAACTACCTGAAGAAGCATAGATACTGCCGTCTTCGTTGATATTCTTTCCCAGGAATTGCCAGCCGCCCGATTCACTTTTCCTGGCGATCACAGCATGGGTGGGATCTATTTTATTGTTCAGACGGTAGTTGAGAACAAATGATTTGAATAGAGGGTCCCCTTTACTTCCGATTTCATACACTTGGGAATACATGTTGGACTGCCTGGGGTACCGCCTGACATGCAGTGGAAGAGAATCAAAAACAGCACCATATGGGAAGTACATTTGCAATTCCCCGCTTTCAACGATATTGTTTTTACCTGGCAGGATGGTTTCAGTAAAATGGAACCGGACAGATTTCCCGGTGAAAGGATCCCTGACCAGTTCCGGGAGTCCCCATTTGTCAAGGGCCCTTACAAAGACCAGTTCATTTTTTTTCAAATATGTCGGCAGGATACGTTCTGTACTGCCATTGGTAAAGGTCACATCGACACCTCTGGTGTGTTCAGAAGATGGATTTTTCAAGCAGAAAACGAATACATTTTGAATGACCTCACCCGAGATGGAGGTGGAGCCTGTGAAATTGTAATTGGTTGGAAGGGGCGCAGGCTTAGCTCTTTTTATCCTCATGTGAAGTGTAGTCTGATTGAGGTGCGTGTCCCTCAGTTCCAGTCTGACCCGATGGACGACATCATCTTTCAGTTCGATGACACCTTCACTGCACAGATTTCCATAGCAGGCCAATCTATTGCCACTGGCCCTGTACGCACGTTGGAATTTGCGGCCGGTCTTTTTGTAATGAGAATAATCAAAGTGAACATTGATAAATTTCTTTTCATCAAAGGAGAAAGTGTCAAGGTTGAACGCGTAAATAGGCTGATCGTCCAGATATACCCTGACGTAATTGATGCCGCAATGGTTGGAAGCGGCACTCAGCAAGTCATAGGCATGATATTCTATTCCAAATTTCCCACTGACCTGGATGGTTCCAGGAATGGTGTAAGCTCCATTGCTACCTTCGGGAACCAACTCAAGCTTTTCAAATCTTCCGTCCACCCTTGAGCCAGCTCCAAGCGGCTGTATACCTATGGTCCTCAAAGTAGGAGGAACATTATCCCGGATGACACCCCTGAAATGCTTCAGGACATTGGTGATCTTTTCATTCGGATCCCTGATTTCAAAATGAAGGTGGGGCCCTCCCGAAGAACCTGAATTACCACTGTATCCGATTAACTGCCCTTTCCGGACAGGAATTTTCCCTTCCGGAAGGTAGATCTCCTGTTCATAGCATTTGGAGGCATATTGTTTTTCATAGACAAGTTTTTCGACTTCATCATTAAATCCTTTCAAGTGTGCATATACGGTGAACTCCCCATCCGGGTGCCGTAGGTAAATGGCTTTACCAAAACCATAGGGGCTGACTTTGACCCTGTAAATGTATCCTCCCCTTGCAGCTATAACACGCTTGCCAGTTGCACCGCCTGTTTTTACATCGATACCTGAGTGAAAATGATTGGTCCGCAATTCTCCAAAAGTTCCTGAAAGCGCAAATTCTGATCCCTCCATTGGAAAAATATAGGAACCTATATTTGATGGATCACTATAAGGTGGATCACCATAAGATGAATCACTATCTGATGGATCACCGTAAGATGAGGAGCCAATGATCGTTGGACCTCCCATTCCCAATACCAGTCCTGCTACAATGAAAAGGATGAGGATCTTCAACTTACCTGACATAAAAATCTAAGAGTTTTTTTCCTTCCAGACTTGCTTCAAGATGATCGTTGACCTTCACAGGGCCGACTCCCGACGGAGTTCCGGTAAAGACAAGGTCCCCTTTTTTTACAGTGATGAATCTCGAAACATGCGACACTATGGTCTCTATGTTAAAGATCATATCTCCTGAGAACCCACGTTGTCGGGATCTTCCATTTACCATGAGCTCAAAACTCAGACCGTTCCAATCCTGGAATTGCATTGGATCCAGCATTACTGAAACAGGGGCTGAGTTGTTAAACATCTTTGCCAGTGTCCAGGGGTGGCCTTTCTCCTTAGCTTCAGATTGCAGGTCACGTGCGGTGAAGTCAATTCCAAGACCAACCCCATCTATATAAGAGCGTACAAATTTCGAATCAATGTACTTACCCTCTCTGGAGATCCTAAATACAATTTCACACTCAAAGTGAACGTCCTGACTGAACTCAGGGTAGTAAAAATCCTGGTTGTGCCGCAAGAGCGCTGTATCTGGCTTGAGGAATATCAATGGTTTTGAAGGAATTGGATTGCCCAATTCTTCCGCATGACCCACATAATTCCGGCCAACGCATATAATCTTCAATTATTTATCCTCCGCAATTGGCACTGGAAATAGGTTCTTCACCGAGCAGGTCTTTCAGTAAGATGATAGAATCTCCTACGAGATAGCCTACCGTTGAATTCCAGACTTCAATTTCTCCCTGGCAAGCGGGCAGCATTGGGTTAGATTTCTCATCACTTTTTTCGAATACCAACTTCCATGAATCTTCGCCTTTCACAAAAGTGTAAGCTCCTTCGCAGCTTTCGGGTAAGGAAGCGCCACCGTAAGGATTGCTCCTGAGGCGTTTGTTGGTATACCTGCCATTGCCGTCCAGGGAAAGGTGGGTCTTCCCATCTTCGGAACAGTATTTCCGGACGAATTTTCCTATCAGATCTTCCTCGGTGGGGTCTCCAGAGCCAGGGCCACAGCCAAAGTAGCTAACAGAACATAACAAGAAAGCGTTCAATATGTATTTGTGCATTGGGATTGAGTTTATATATAATAAACAAAAATATAACATAAATTGTAGTTGTGTAGCTCGGCACCTCTAGGTTTCTACACATCAATCGCTGCTTATCAATCAGAGTTATGAAAAAATCATTCTTATTGGGCCTTGTGAGTCTTCTCTTACTTGTAATCCTTAT